>JAISWN010000321.1 GCA_031271075.1 Treponema sp. | reverse complement strand
GCCCGGGTCTTCCTCCACTTTGAGGGCTGCGATTACCATACCCGTCTCTGGGTCAACGGAAGTTTTGCGGGGGAGCATACCGGGGCTTACGCCCGTTTCTCCTTTGACATTACCGATCTGGTCAGGAAGGGGACGAACAGCATCACTGTCCAGGCGGAGGATTCTTTCGATATTAGCCAGAGCCGGGGGAAACAGCGCTGGAAGAACGAGAACTTCGGCTGCTGGTACCTGCAGAATACGGGTATCTGGAAGACCGTCTGGCTTGAGTACGTCCCTAAGACCCGCATCGCCGGGGTAAAAATGACGCCGGCGCTGTCAAAGGGAACGCTGGAGCTTGAAGTGGAAGTGGCCGGCCTGACGGAAGGGCTTACCTTTACCGCCCAGGTAAGTTTTCAGGGAAATGATGTTAACAAAACTACCGTGCCGGTAACCGGAAAGCGGCTGCGCCTGTGGGTGGATGTAAATTCCGTGTCTCTCTGGGAGTGGGGCATCAGAGCATGGTCCCCCGGGAGGCCGGATCTGTACGACATCAGCTTTAGTCTTGAGAAAGACGGCAAAACCGCCGATCAGGTTCTCTCTTACTTTGGCATGAGGGAGATCCGGATAGAGGGGGCAAGGGTCACCCTTAACAACCAGCCCCTGTACCAGCGGCTCATCCTGGATCAGGGTTACTGGAAAGAGTCGGGAATAACGCCGCCGGATGAACAGGCCCTTATCACCGACATTGACCGGGTTATGGCCGCGGGCTACAACGGGGTGCGGAAACACCAGAAAATTGAGGATGAACGTTTCCTCTACTGGGCGGATGTGAAGGGCCTTTTGGTGTGGAGCGAAGCCGCCGCGGCCTACGAATTTACCGACGCCGCCGTTTCCGCTTTTACCCGCGAATGGATGGAAATTGTACAACAGAACTACAATCACCCCTCGATCATCACCTGGACGCCCTTTAACGAGTCCTGGGGCATAGGCCAGGTTAAAACCGATCCGGCCCAGCAGCATTTTACCCGGACGATCTATCACCTTACCAAATCCTACGATCCCTCCAGGCCGGTGATCTGCAACGACGGCTGGGAACACACCGTATCGGATATTATCACCCTCCACGATTACGAGGAACAGGGGGAGGATTTCCTTGAACGCTACGGAAAATACCTGGAAGAGATCCTGCGGAACCTTATCCCTCACAATAAATCAAGATCCGCCTTTGCCGGACAATTCTCCTACCAGGGGCAGCCAATTATCATAAGCGAATTCGGCGGCATAGCCTTCAGCAACCGGGGTGAAGGCTGGGGCTACGGCAACAAGGTGGGTTCCCCGGAAGAGTACATCAAAAGATTTGACCAGATTACTACGGCGATAAAACAACTGGACAGGGTATCCGGTTTCTGTTACACCCAGGTAACAGACGTCCAGCAGGAGATAAACGGCATCATGGATGAAGAAAGAAACTTCAAAGTTGATCCGGAAATTCTGCGGGAGATAAACCTTCGGAAGGTAGGAAACCTGCATTAGCGGTCTCTGCATTTTGCTGTTTTCAGCGGTTGTTGGCGAATCTTCGGTTCGACAGAAACTGAATTTTCCGGACAACTCCATTTTTAAAACCGGAGCCGGGCTTTGGCGTTAAAGCGGAACCGGCTTCCCCCGTCCAGCCCCGGCGGAAGGGGGCCGAATTCGCCCTTCTCACCATCATTCCGGAAAAGGCTGCGGTCCATGGGAAACTGGGCGGAGAGGGTAAGGGTAAGGCCCTGGAAGAGTTCATGCTCCCCCCTGAGCATGGGGGTAAAGGAAACATCGTTGAATCCCGCGATAAGAGCGGCGCTGACGCTGGTGTAGTCGTTGATCCGGTAGAGCAGCGAGGCGTAGAGGCAGTTCTCATTGGAAAAACCCGCAAGGTTCCCGCCTTCCGCCGATGTGGCCGAAGCGCCGCCGTTGTAGAGGTACTCGGCAAGGAGGTAAAAGCGGCCGTCCAGGAAAGAATAGTCGAAGCCGGCGCTGGCCGAAAGGCCCTCCACACCGGTTTCCGCCTCCCTGTTGTAGGTGTAGAGCATATCCGCCGCCAGGCCAAGGGCAAGATCCGCCTTGAGCGAGAGGCCCGTCCGGTGGAGGCCCTGCTCCGCTCCTTCATGAGGGGACTGGAAGACGTAGAGAAGCTGGAGGCTGGCCTTGTCCCCGTGCCTATCCAGGGAGATTCCCCCCAGTCCCCCGGCGCCCGGCTCCGAGAGAGGGTCTTTCGGCGCGGCCCCAAAGAAGAGGATCTTGTTCGAATCGTTGGGGTACCAGGAAAGTCCCGCCCCAAGAACCGCCCGGGGCCGGGCGTCCGGGTAGAGAGGATTCCTGGGGTTAAGAAAATCCGAAGGCCCCCAGACCTGGCCGTAACCGAAGGGCAGCCTGAGGAGCCCCCCGTCAAAGTCCAGGTAATCGCCGTTCAGCCTGAAGTAAAGCCGTTCCAGTTCTATGCCCGAGACGTAGTTTTCACCGTCCGCATAGGATGAAGGGGACAAGCCGTTCTGCCTTCCCTTCTGGTAGAGTCCCCATTCGGAGGCTTCCCTGGCCGAATTCCCCGCGGCGGCGGTAAAATTCAGCGCCCCGTATAAGACCGCCTGATCCCGGATCTTCGCCTGGGCCCGGAGATTGGCGTATTCCTCAAGGCCGTAGGAAAAGGCGGGGGCGTCTCCCGCCCCGGAGCGCATGTTAACGCTGCTGTCCAGGATACCGGAAAGGGAAAAGCCCTGGGCAAAGATCCCCGGAAGGGTAAAGAAGAAAAACACCGTCCCCGCCGCCAATGCCAACCGTTTCAAATTCATGTTCCGCCGCCCCTATCTCTCCAGATTCCTCGTGCTGAACACCGAATCGGCTATGGGCTTGTCCAGGCTCAGGTTCCTCATCACAAAGGTAGTTTTACTGCCTTTCCGCAGCAGATCCCGCATCTCCCCCTCCACCGGGAAACGGCGGCCGCCTGATTCCTCCACCCTGAGCAGGGTGTATTCCTTGAGCCTGGCCCCGGAGAGGGCGAAAAGCTCATAATGGAGGAGATCCCCCGTTTCCTTGTCGATCCAGAGTTTCTGTTTAGGGTAACTTTCGGTCCGCTTTTTGGCCGTAAGATCCAGCACCCAGCAGTCCCGGTTATCGCCCTTGAGCGCCCAGGTTTCCGAGCCCCCCAGTACCGGGTTGTAACGGCCGGAGAGGGTATCGTTGTTAATCGTGTCCTCGTAGGAGAGATCCGATCCCATCATGGATTCTTTCAGCATGTGTCCCGAGATTAGCATAACTTCCTCCGTATCCGGGGAGTACACGTAGAGCCGGCCTCCCTTCTTGAGGTACTTGGTTCCCCTGTCCTCCGGATTGGTGAATTCAATAAAACTGTCGTTGTTTCCCCTCGCCCAGGTTTTAAAAAGCTTCAGGTAACGCCGGTTCTGGTATTCAACGATCATTTCACCTTCGTATTCAATGGTGTTGTAGATCTCATTGTCATCGACCCGGCGCAAAAGTTCAGCTGCGGACGGCGTCTGCCCGTAAGCGAATACCGCCGTCAGTACAATGCATAAGCCTGCCAAACAAAACCTTTTTTCCCACATAACAAACCTCCACTCCTCCCTCCTCTCTTCTTCAACTACCGCCGCAGCGCTTCTACCGGTTCCACAAAGGCGCTTTTCAACGATGGTATCAGGGTACAGATCGACGCGACCAGCACGCCAAAGGAAAAGCCCGTAAACAGTATGTCCGCCGAGAACCGCAGAAACAGGGTTCCCGACACGGGGAATTCCTTGAAGCCCCCGCCGGTCATGGCGTTAAAATCCAGGGGGAAAAGGGAGCCGATAAAGGTAACGATACTCCCTGCCAGAACCCCCGCCAGGGCCCCAAGGACGCTCAGGAATACCGCCTCGAAGAAAAACACCGCCACTATTTCCCGGCGGGTCATGCCCAGGCTCCCCATCATGCCTATCTCTTTGATCCGCTCGTGAATGATCATCACCACCGTGTTTACGATGAGGAAGCTCGCCACAATAAGGAACACCAGTTCCACTACCATGTATATAGCCATGCTCTGCCGCATCATGGACACAAAGTAATTGTCCCGCCAGTCACGAACCACGTCGCCTTCCCCCAGCATGTCCCGCAGCCGGGCGGCAAGCGCCTTGCTCTGCCCCTTCTCTCCGGCAAAAACAAAAATCTGCTGGGCCGCGTCCCCCAGTACCAAAAGGCGCTGAAGCCGGTCAAAATCCACCAGGATAATGTCCTCATCGTATTTTTGGTAATCATACTCGAAGAAGCCGGTAATTTCGGGGGACCACATCTTGTCGGAAAACTGGGCGGAAACGGTCTTGAGGGGAATCCGGTCGCCGATTTTAAGCCCCGCTTTTTTGGCCATCCCTACGCCGACGGCGCACTCGTTGCTCCCCGTTTCCGGGTACCGGCCGGCAGCCAGCCCGTTGGACCTGCTTGTGGCGTTAAAAGAATTAAGCGCCGTCTCTTCCGCTACGCGGATGCCCCAGAGAAAAGCATGCTTAACCGTACTGTCCTGGAGGGTGGCGTAGGCGGTAATCCGGGGCAGCGCCGCCTTAACCCCCGGCAGGGACCGGATCTCCGCCGCAAGTTCCTCCGCGGATCTGCCCCCGGCCACCGGGTACTGGACGGGCAGGTATTCCTTATCCGCCTCAAAACCCGCGGAGACAATACTCACGTGGCCGGTGTCGAAAACCTGTACCACCTCTTCCACGCCTCTGATCATCCCCCCTATCATGGACTGCATAAGGATGGTGAAGAACACCGCGATGGCCACCGCCACGATACACAGGACCGTGCGCCGCATGTTTCTAAACACGTTCCGCCGGGCTATAGTCACCAGGCTCCGGAACCCTCCCCGCTTATAGCTGGTATGCATCCCGGCCTCCTATTCAAACCGCAGGCTTTCGGTAACCGGCATTTTAAGGGCCCGCAGGGTTGGTAAAAGGGCCATGCCGGCGGCGATCACCGTTGCCGCTACCGCCGATCCGATGATCACCGGCCCGTTCCAGGCGGATCGGAACACGCCGTTTACCCGGTAGCCAATGTCCCCTCCCATGGTCTCGGTCATGGCGCTAAAGTCTATGCCGTACTCCACCATGGGGATATTCACCAGGCAGCCCAGGACAAGGCCGGCAAGGGATCCGATAAGCCCCGCCATGCCGGCCTCGGCCATCAGGACAAAGATAAGCTGGGCATCGGTCATGCCCTGGGCCCGCATCATGCCGATTTCCCTGGTTCGCTCCAGGATGGCAAGGAGCATGGTGTTGGCAATCCCGAGGAAGGAAAGCACAAAGAGGATAAGCGCCATGATGCGGATACTCCAGTTGTCCCCCGCGGCGGCGGCGATAAAATCCTTCACATAGCCTTCCCAGCCGAAGATCCCCAGTTCGGGCGGCAGGGGGCGGCCAAGTTCCGCCTCCAGAGCCGCGGTGATTACCGGCGCGGATTCATCCTTGCCCGGCAGGGCCGTATCGCCGGCGTTCCGCCGCCGGATGATAAGTTCCGTCACCTTCCCTTCCAGCATGAGCCCCGCCTCATCCTGCAGTACATCTATGGGGATAAAAGCAGTATTGTTGTTAAGCTGGGGATTGGGGGCGTTGACGGTTCCCGCCAAAACCACGTCGATAAGCTGGTTCACGTGCCTTACGGCGCCGGAATAATCCACCCGTATCATGGCGGCCAGCGCCTCCGCCGCCAAAGCCGGATCACCGGTGGAGAGATACCAGGCGGCGGTAAGTTCATCATAAGTATAGATCCTGCGGAACAGTTCCATTTCCCCGGTACTGAACAACGGTTCAAGATCGGTTTCAAATCTGTCCTGCATCACCACATCGGGGGCGGCCTTTATGTCTATCACCGTGGAGATCCGGGCGTTCATACGGCCCGCCTCCGCCAGCATATCCCAGTACCGATCCCGGTCGGAGCGGGAAACATCCCTTTTCAGAAACAGGCGCTCGTTTCCTTCGGTTTCCGGCTCTGCCTTGGGGGCAAAAAGCCCGCCCGGCTTTTTCTCCGCCATTTCGTAGAGACCCCGCGCAAAGTCCCCCTCCTCAGGCGGAAGCAGGGGGAGTATATCCTCCTCAAGCTCCTTCCGGGTAGGGCGCATGGGAATACCCAGCTTAAGCTTATCCGCGGTCATGGCGCCCAGGAGGATCTCGAAAGCTCCCTCCCGGAGCCAGCGGCCGTTTTCCACGGATCGGTCAAGGCGGAGAACCCGGGAATCCGCCCGGGGATCGATCCCGTTGAATATTACCGGCGCGGAACCGGTTTCCGAATAGAGCGTTCCGGCGAAAACAAAACGGGGAGCGGATCCGTAACCCGCCCTGTCCAGGGCTTCGGCATAGTCCCCCCAGGCCCCGAAATTTTCATACATGGGACGGTCGTCTAATTTTTCAAAGTACATCCCGGCCTGAAGCTTTGCCGCCCCGGTCTCGTAACTGACGATGTTTCGTTTTGAGTCTACCGTCATCCCCACAATCCAGCCGTCCACGAAGATATACACCGCCACGCTGACGGCGATAGCCAGAATGGACAACAGGGTCTTTACCCGGTGCCGGGCAAGGTTGCGAAAGGCCATGCGTATCATTGCTTTACCCGGTCGCTTTCCACCTGGCCGTCCCGGATGCGCACCACCCGGCGGGCATAGTCCATGACCATCTGATCGTGGGTAGAAAAAATAAAGGTGGTGCCGGCGCTCCTGTTCAGGGCCAGCATAAGTTCCAGGATCTCCCGGCCTATGGCGGAGTCCAGGTTGGCGGTAGGCTCGTCGGCCAGGATGAGCTTGGGCCGTTTTACCAGGGCCCGGGCGATAGCCACCCGCTGCTGCTGGCCGCCTGACATCTC
>JAISWN010000239.1 GCA_031271075.1 Treponema sp. | reverse complement strand
TCTAAGGTCACCTTTTTAGCCTTTTTAAGAATAGGCTCTTTGGCGGTTTTCACGGTCTTTTTCGTTGTTGTCCTGGCTGCGGGCATAAGTCCCTCCTCCTGAAAAAATGCCGGACACCGTCTGATACGGCGCCGCTTATGCTAAACCGGGTATAAACAAAATGCTACCGCCCGGCGAGACAGCGCATAGGAGTACGGTGTACCACACCCGATAATCGCTCCCGACCCTTATTTTATACCAAGGAGTAAGAAAATGGTAGCAGAGCAAGGGCGGTATGTGGGGATCGACCTGGGCAAACGGAAAAAAGGAGATGGCGATCATCACGCGGATGGGGAAGTTCAAGACGAACAAGTGTGGGGATCAGGAGCCGGAGGAGAAGACGGTATTTTTCAAAGGGGAGACGACACGGAGGTTTTGCCACCAATCCGGGCTTGTTCCTCTATCATTCCGGAAAACTCCGCGGTTAAACTGAGAACTGCCGGGCTAACAACGCGCCGCCTTGACAATCCCCCCCCTCTTTCGTAGGCTGTTTGTATGGGTTGGGCTTGTGGTGAAGGCTGATACGCGCGTTTCCGGTGTTTTTGTGCGGGGATTTGTGGTACTCACCGTTCTTGGCGCAATCGTCATCGGAGTTGGCCTGGGGCTTTCCCTGGCGGCCACCGCGAACATCAAAAACCAGGAGAATTTCCACGAACTGGCCCCCGCCCTGCCCACAAAGATCCTGGACATCAACGGAAACCTGATCACCGAATTTTCCGCCGACGAGAAGCGGGAACTGGTGTCCCTGAGCGAACTGCCCCGGCACCTCATCTACGCGGTGCTGGCCCGGGAGGATCCGGATTTTTACAACCACAAGGGTTTCAGCATCCGGGGCATTGCCAGGGCGGCCTTCGGGAAGTTCATCGGCAGGAATCTGGGAGGGGGCTCCACCATTACCCAGCAGGTGGCGGGGACGCTCTACACCGACCGGAGTGAATATTCCTACTCCCGGAAGATCCGGGAACTCTGGTGGGCCTTCCAGATGGAACGGCGTTATACCAAGAACGAGATCCTCGAAATATACCTGAACTACATGTACATGGGGCCGGGAACCTACGGGGTGGAGGCGGCGAGCAAGTACTTTTTCGGCCACAGCGCCCGGGAGATAAGCCTGGCCGAGGCCGCCCTGCTGGTTATCCAGCTTTCCAGCCCCGCCCGGTACAACCCCCTCAACAACCCTAACGAAGCCATGGATCGCCAGCTTTCGGTACTCACCAAGATGATAGAGCTGGGTTACGCCACCAGGGAGGAGGCGGAAACCTCATTCAACGAGTACTGGGATAACTACGACTATACCCGGGCTTCTACTGCGGCCTACTACAACCGGGAAGACGCGGCCCCCTGGTTCAGCGAGTATGTCCGCCGGGAACTGGATACCATGATGTACGGTACTATGGACTACTACCGGGACGGGTACACGGTACACACTACCCTGGATTTGAAGCACCAGGAAGCGGCCCTCAAGTACATGACCCAGGGCCTGGAGCGGGCTAACAAGGAATTCTCGGTCTCCCAAAAGAACCGGCTGGTGGAGGCGGAACGCACTTATATCCCCATCGTTAACCTCCTTTCCCTGTACTTCAACCTGACCGATATAAGCACCACCTCCGACGCCCAGAACGAGCAGAAAGCCCTGGCCCGGTACACCAAGACGGTAAACCCCATTGTGGACATGGCGGCCCTGGTCTTCGGGCTCCAGGATCTGAAGATCCTCACCAATGCCGGTTTCGGGGAACTTAAAACCAGTACCGAGCAAAATGTGGTGGAAGGGGCCCTTATCTCCATGGAGAACGAAACCGGGTACATTACCGCCATCATCGGGGGTTCCAAGTACGACGAGTCGAACCAGCTTATCCGGGCCACCCAGGGGAATATCCAGCCCGGATCGTCCTTCAAGCCCCTCTACTACTCGGCGGCCATTGATTCCCGGAAGCTTACCCCCAGCTCCCTGATTTACGATGTCCCGGTGGTGTTCCACAACGAGGACGGCACCCCCTACATCCCCCTTAACTTCCGGGGTGAGTGGAAGGGATCGGTACTGGTCTACGAGGCCCTGGCCCAGTCCATGAACGTCCCCTCCCTCAAGGTGCTGGATACCATCGGGTTTGACGCGGCCATTGACCGGGCGGCGAAGCTTTTGGACATTACCGACCCGGACCAGATACGGCGCACCTTCCCCCGTGTTTACCCCCTGGGTTTGGGGATCATCTCCGCAAGCCCCCTCCGGATGGCCAGGGCCTTCGCGGTATTCGCAAACCAGGGAAGAAACGTTACCCCCATAGCCGTCCGCTCCGTGGAGAACCGGAACGGGCAGCTTGTGCTGGACCCGGAACGGGAAGTCAGGGTGCGGCAGCAGCGGATGGGGGACGCCTTCCAGGTGGTAAGCCCCCAAAACGCCTACATCATGACCAGTATGCTCAAGAAAACCGTGGAAATGGGAACCCTCTACAACCCTTCCGGCTGGGGTTCCAAATTCACCTTCAAGGACGCCAACGGAAAGAACTTCAGGATGCCCATGGCCGGCAAGACCGGAACGCCCCAGAACTGGTCCGACGCCTGGACGGTGGGATACTCCCCCTACTACACCACCGCCATCTGGTTCGGCTTTGACCGGCCCGGAAATTCCCTGGGGGTAAACCTTACCGGTTCCACCCTGGCCGGCCCCGTCTGGGCCGACTACATGCGGGAAATTCACCAGGGCCTGGCCTTCCGGGATTTTGTCCGCCCCGCCTCGGGGCTTATCGACGTTACGGTCTGCGCCAAATCCGGCCTTTTAAAAACCGAAGCCTGCAACCAGGGGGAGCTTACCTTTCCCTTCCTGGAGGGAACCCAGCCGGATCAGTACTGTAACATCCACGGCAACGCCGCCTATTCATCGGGAAATTCCATCAGCGTTATGGCCGCCAGCGCCTTGACCGTGGATGACGAAGCCCTGATCAATTCCCTTCCCATGCCCACCCTCAATCTGGACCTGCTCCCCGCCACAAGGCCCCAAAACCGGACGGGGACAAACAACAACCGAACCGTTCCCAGGGAAAGGGGGATTCCCACCTTCAGCCAGACCCAGATGGAGAGTGGCCCTGCCGCCCGAAACGCGGCGGACCGCGGCGCTGCCCAGCGGGGCAATCCCCTGCTGGACGGCGATGAAGACCCGGCGCCCGGGCTTAACCAGGAAGCCGCCCCAAATACCGCCCCGGCGGGTTTCGGTCTGGAGCTTCCGGATTACAACCCCTTGCTGGATTAGGCGTCCATGCAGATCCTTATCAAAGATATCATTGTAAAAAAACGTATCCGCAGGGAAATGGGCGATATCGAAGCCCTGGCGGAAAGCTTTAAAAAATTCGGCCAGATAAGCCCCATTGTCGTAAACAAGAAGAAGATTCTCATCGCCGGGGGCAGGCGGCTGGAGGCTGCCAAATATCTGGGATGGAAAACGATCAACGCGGTGGTGTCCGAAATAAACGGGAAACTGGATACCCTGGAATACGAGGTGGAAGAGAACCTGCAACGCCGGGAATTTAATCCCGAGGAACTGGCGGAAGCCGCCCGGAAAATCTACCGGTTACGGAACCCGGGCTTCTTCAGGCGTGTTTGGAACCGGATTACCCGTTTTTTTAGGAGATTGTTCAGGATAGAAGATTAGCGCTTAACATGGTACCCTTAAATTTAATACAACGGCTTGAATTCCACATTGGAAAGCTGCTGACCAAATTGGGGTTTGGTATGCGGACCAAGCTGGTTATTATTTTTGTCATCATCAAGGTAATCCCGCTGATACTCCTTACCATCACGGCCTGGGGGCAGGCCCGTCTTCTGGGGGAAGTCCTGAGCGTACAAACCGGAAAACTAAGCGACGCGGCCGGCGCGGCCCTGGCGGAAACCGGGAAAATCGCGGTAAACGATTCAATCGCCGCCCTGAACAGCCGGACAACCGAAGAACTGGAACGAACCAGCACCGACATGGCCCGGCGGGTGGCGGATTTTCTCTATGACCGGGACAAGGACATTCTCTTTCTGGGGAGGACGGCGCCTTCGGAAAGCCTCTACCGGAATTTTATGGGGACGAAAACCCGGTCCCTGGTAAAACAGCGGGAATGGATCCTTTCGGAGGATAAAAAATACTGGGTTCCCCGGGAGCCCCTGAAATTCGGCGATTATTCCCCCTCCTCCAATCCCGAAAACGATACCAACTACCACAACCGGTCCCCGGAACTCTGGGAAACCGAGGATCGTCCCCTGTACCTGGAGATTACCTATGTAGACCTGGCGGGCAATGAGCTTATCAAGGTTAGCTCCCCCCGGATGGACAGCCGGCGGAAAAATGTGGCCGACCGGCGGAACACCTACGTCAAGGCGGAAACCTATTTCCCGGAGCTGAAGAACCTGAAACCCGGGGAAATCTACGTTTCCGACGTGATAGGCGCCTATGTCGGGTCCCGCCTTATCGGCATGTACAACCCGGAAAATGCGGCCGCCCGGGGGCTCAACTGGCAGCCGGAGGAAGAGGCCTACGCGGGGGAGGAAAACCCCCTGGGCAGGCGTTTCAAGGGAATTATCCGCTGGGCAACCCCGGTTACCCACAACGGCAGGGCGGACGGCCGTATCACCGGCTATGTTACCATGGCGCTGGATCACGATCACATCATGGAATTTACCGATCACACCACCCCCATGAACGAACGTTACGTGGAGATGCCCAGCGCCTACGAGGGGAACTACGCCTTTATCTGGGACTACAAGTGCCGCAGCATCTGTCATCCCCGGCATCATTCCATTGTGGGCTACAACCCGGAAACCGGGGAGCCGGAGATTCCCTGGCTGGAGGAAAGCATCTATGAGGCATGGCAGGCAAGCGGACTCCCCTACACCGAATTCATCAGGGACGTGCCGATCTTTGCCGGCCAGTCCCGGAACAAGAAACCCGCGCCGGAACTGACCGCAGCCGGGCTCGTGGGGCTTGACGGCCGCTACCTCAACAACGCCCCCCAGTGTACCGGCTGGTTCGACCTTACCGCCCAGGGAGGCTCCGGTTCCTTCCTGATTCTCTGGAGCGGGATCTGGAAGCCCAACACCGCCGCTACCATTCCCTACTACACCGGGCAGTACGGCAAGACCAAACGGGGTTTTGGCTTCGTGGCCATCGGCGCGGGGCTTGAAGATTTCCAGCGGCCCGCCCTGGAAACCAAAAAGGTACTGGACGAGCTTATTACCCAGGCTAACAGCAGCATCTCCCGGTCCGCCCTGGAAACCCGGAAGGCTATATCGGACAACCTTTTCAGCACCGCTGTCAGGCTGAATATCTTTGCCGGGTGCATGATCGCCCTGATGGTGTTTATCGCCATCTGGATGGCATCGGTCTTTACATCCAGTATTACTAATCTTATCAACGGTATCTCCCGGTTCCGGGCGGGGGAACGGTACTTCCGCTTTAACGCGCCGGTAAAAGACGAAATAGGTATTCTGGCGGATTCTTTTGATGAAATGGCCGACAGCCTGGTGGCGGCGGACCGGGGCCCGGTGGTTATCGCCGGCATGGATCTGAAGATAATCTACATAAACGAGCTGGGGCTTAAAGGCATAGACCGATCCAGGGAAGAGGTGCTGGGGAAAAACTATTACGATTTCAGTTTCTATCCCAGGGATACCGAATACGATCCCGTCAATACCCTGCGGCAGGGGAAGGAAACCGAGGTCTTCTATGTGCCGAATCCGGGCAGGTACTTTAAGGGTAATGCCACTTACCTCCGCGACAAGAAGGGCGGGAACATCGGCTACGTTATCGTTTCTACGGATGTAACCGAAATAATCCTCCAGCAGAAAAAAACCGCCGAGCAGAAGGTTCTGCTGGATACCATATTCGCCGCCTCCCCGGATCTTATCTGGTACCGGGACACGGAAGATCGTATCCTGGCGGCCAATCCACGTTACGCATCCTTAAGCGGCAAAAAAGCGGAGGATCTGGTGGGCCTGAAAGAAAAGTACCTGCTGCCCCCCGGAACCCTTCCCGGCTACGAGGGGATCAAACGCCGGGCCGTAGAATCCCGAAAGCCCTATTACTTTGAACAGCCCACGGTCTTCGCCGACGGGCACCGGGAAATTCTTGATACCATAGTTACCCCTATTTTTGACGGGGCGGGAACCCTTATGGGGATCCTGGGATTCGCCCGGGATGTAAGCGCCAGGGTAACTATTGAGGAGGAACTGCGGCATACCCAGGAAAATCTGGAAAAGGCGGTTCAGGACGCCAACCTGGCCAACAAGCATAAAGGCGCCTTCCTGGCCCGGATGAGCCACGAGATCCGTACCCCCATGAACGCTATTATCGGCATGACCGGCATTGTCAAGAAGAAGATCGTCCCCGGCTTTGATCCGGCGGAGATACTGATCAATATCGGGCAGATAGAGACCTCTTCGCAGCATCTCCTGAGCCTTCTGAACGATATTCTGGATATATCCAAGATAGAGGCGGGGAAGATAGAAATTCTCAATGAGGCCGCGGATCTCTTCAGGCTGATAAATACGGTAAAAACGATTATCCGGCCCCGCTGCGAGGAGAATAACATTCAGTTCCATTCCTTTACCAACCTTGACGCTCAGCATTTCTACGAAGTCGATACCCTCCGGCTGCGGCAGGTGCTTATCAACCTTTTGGGAAACGCGGTAAAGTTTACCCCCAAGTCGGGCAGGATAGACTTTGAGGTGATCCTGAAAGAACGGAAAGACGGCAAGGCCCGGGTGGATTTTTTTGTCCGGGATACGGGCATAGGCATTGAAGAATCCGCCATGGGCTCCCTGTTCAAACCCTTTGAGCAGGCCAACCAGCAGATATCCAAAAAATTCGGCGGGACCGGCCTGGGGCTGGCCATATCCCGCAGTATAATTAATCTTCTCGGCGGGGATATAGCGGTTAAGAGCAGGCCGGGGGAAGAAACCGAATTCAGTTTTAGTCTCTGGTTTACCGAAACGGCCGCCAAAAAGGGCCGGGAACTTGCCGTGGCGGATCCGGCGGATATTTTTAAAGGCAGGCGGGCCCTCCTGGTAGACGATGTGGAGATAAACCGGGTTATCGCGGCGAGTATGCTTGAAGTAACGGGTCTTGAAATCGACGAGGCGGACGACGGGCATACCGCGCTTAAAAAGTTCGAGGAATCCCCGGAGAACAGCTACGACATCATCTACATGGACGTACAGATGCCCGGGATGAACGGCTACGAAGCCACCATAGCTATCCGCAGCCTGGATCGCCCCGACGCCGGGACCGTGCCCATCGTAGCCCTGACCGCCAACGCCTTCAAGGACGACATTGAAAAGGCCCTGGAGAGCGGCATGAACGCCCATCTGGCAAAACCCATGGAGATGGAGAAGGTAATGGAGGTAACCTGCCGGCTTATCGGGGGGAAGTAACTTAACTATCCGGCTGCGGTTCGGCGGAACCATAGCCGCAGGCGGCCCGAGCATGGCTGTAAGGCCGGTTATAAAGAGGCGCAAGCACTGTTAGCAAAGAACCGCCGCTTTTGCGTTACCAGGGGCTGGCCGCTTCCATCTCCCATTTTTCAATTGCGCTAAAGGCAGTACCGCCGCCTTGCTCCCGGTGACGCAATGTCAGTAACCCTCTCGCCCGCTCAGGGCCCATTCGATGTAACCCCGCCGGTAGTCCGCCCCTTGGGCAAAGGAGTTGAAGGGTTGGGTTACCGGGATTCCGCTCCCGTCCTTCCAATCCACCGTAAGGCCGGAAGCCGGGCTGAGAGACATCCCTCTGTAGTACAGGGTAGGGGCAAGGGCCTTTATATTTGTCCCCGAAGGAACCGTAACGGCGATCTCTTTTTTATTCTGGTCTATCACCCCTACCGCCAAGGGACTGATAAAGTAAAAACCAGTTATTATTTTTTCGTCCGTGCCGAAGGCAACCGGATCCGGGTTTTGTCCGTGCAGTACCGTAACAAGGTATTCGGCGGTACTGCCGTTTTCCGCCCGGACCGTATAGATTCTCCGGACGGTGTTTGAGTCTTTTTCAA
>JAISWN010000192.1 GCA_031271075.1 Treponema sp. | reverse complement strand
CTGCATCTCCACAGCCGTGTTCGAGGGGGACAGTATCTCGGTTACAAAATCCGGCGCTCCCCGGCAGCCTTCCTTACCCAGTTTCCTTGCATCGCAGACCACGATGATGTCGGGCTGAAGCACCGTGTCATCGCTTTCATTTTCCTCGTAAAAGAGCCGCACATCGTAGGGGGCAGGTAATACCCGGCAGGGCTTACCGGTCAGAAAAACGGCGATTTGCTTAAACAATTCCCCCAGCATAGTCTGGTGGACCGTGTTCGCCCCGGCCATGGCGTAAGCAACGCCGTAGATAAGCTCGTAACGGCCTGCTTCATCGGGGTTCCAGTTTTTATAATCCGCATAGGTAAAACACCACCCGCCTCCGACCGGTTTTTCAAGAACCGCTCCTTTCGCCATGTTAGACTCCTCCCCGTTAGTGTTAGTATACCTCAAATACTGGCGGGAATCAACGCGAGTATGTCAACTCACCATGAACCGCGCCGGCTCTCAAAATGGGCGGAAATTGCCATGGAACCGGCCTGCGAATAGGGAGGTGTTTATGGGTTTTTCGGAGTACGTGGATGTTCAACAACGAGACTGATATGGAAAGCCCTTACACGTACATTTATGCCAGCCGCCATGACCGGACCGCCGAGATTTGCCGGCTGGGGATGGACGCCATGTTCGCCCCCGGCAGGGGCGGAATCTGCGGCAACGACGACTCCAGCGGGTTAAGCGCCGTGTACCTCTGCAATACCCTGGGCCTCTTCCCCGCCTCGGGCCTGCCCTACCTGTTCATCGGCAGCCCCGGATTAAGGGAAAGCCGTATCCGCCTGAGAAACGGCAATACTTTCGTTGTCCGGAGCGCCAGGCACAGCCGGGAGAACCGGTATGTAAAAAACGCCCTGCTTAACGGGAAACCCCTTCCCCGGGCTTGGCTTTGGCTGGAGGAACTCATGGCCGGCGGCGCCCTGGATCTGGAGATGTCCCCCCATCCCGAGGCCTGGGATCTTGAACCGCCCCCGGTTTTATAAGCCCGTCCGCCTCATGATCGTATGCACAGCGATTATCACCACCACCAATTTTAGAATTATGCTATGATCGATACATGAGAGGGGAAAACTCAGACAAGGAAGCCCTTGCCGAAAGACTGACTGTTTTAAGAATAGTCCTGAATTTTCAAAAAGCTGTTCTGCCTGTTGCTTCAATTCCGTGTCAACACTGACCTGCGATAATTCCGTCACGGCAAACCTCATGCCCCGGAAAGGATCGTTATCAGCTCGTCCAGCCGGTAGCCGGATTCTTTCTCCGCTTCAAAGATGAACCGGACAAGTTCGGTGATGAAGGCGGTTCTTTGAGCCGTATTCCAAGGCCCGGCGGGGGGGGATCCGAAGGCTGAGCAAAAAACCGTATCATCGTCGGTAAGCAGGAAAAGGGAGGCGTAGTACAGGACTTCCTCGAAGGCTTCCTTGTTGAACCAGGTAACATCGTCAAAGCGGTTCACCTTGAGGAGGAGGCGGAAATCTTCGGCCTCGTAATTTGCCGCCAGGAACGCGGTTACCCGGGCTTTTACGGAACCGGAACCGGGCGCGGAGGCAGGAGCCGGGGAAACCTTTGCGGATTTGGATCTCTTTCCTCCGGGGCTTTTGGTGGAGGGGTTTTCCGCCTGGGCCCGGGCGGACTTTGCCGTTCCGGTTCTGGCGAGCGCCGTCTCCATGATCCCCGCCACCCGCCGGATCTCGTCCCCCTTGAAGCCCAGGGCCTGGTAAGCCTCCCGGATCTTGCGGTCAAGTTTCCAGTGGACAAGCAGGGCCTTTAGCTCCGCGCCGCTTGCCTGGGGGCCTAAAACGAACCGCAGCAGGGCGAGGGCCCCGTATGCCAGGGCATAGAGGGGCCGGTAGGGGCCGGTTCCCTCCGGGGCTTTAAAGGCGGAGGCTTCCAGGAGCCGGGCAAGGAATGCCGAGAACCATGTCCAGGCTTCTTCGCCGGAAAGATCCCCGGCGCTTTTCCCGGAGGGCCGGGCAAAGGGCTCGTAACGGCCCCCGGCCCCGTCCAGGTATTCGGCGGCGGCTTTGACAAAGTCCAGCGCCGGTTCCCGAAAGGCCGCGGCAAGATCCCGGGTCGTCTGTTCCGGGGTCTCCGGTTTTACCGTCCCGGCGCGGGAAGCCTCAAACGCCTCCCGCAGGATATTGACGCCTTGGGGATCAAAAAGGGCCGTAAAGGGCCGGTAAAGATCGGCCAGGAAGATATCTTCCACCGCGGCTTCCGGATCGGGCGTACCCCGGCCCGCAAGATCGTGGTTCAGCCGGGACCAGCGGCTGGCCCAGGGGCTGTCCGCCGGAAGCCCGGCGGCAAGGCCGTCCTCCCGCTCGTGGATGTCCATAAAGACCTGGGATTCGTAACCTTTCAGGGCCGCGAAAAGGCCGTTTTCGCCGAGGGACTTGGATGACCGGATGAACCAGAGGCCGGAACGCTGCTCGCGGAAGCAGGTAAAGTAACGGCTTTCTCCGTGAAGGGACAGCGCCTCTGTCAGGGTATCCTGCGTGAAAGCCCCGTTATCCTGGGGAATGGCCGGGGAACTCTGTTTGATCCAGCCGGAGCTTTCGTAGTAGGAGTTGTTGTACAACACCAGGGCCTTTTCATCCCAATCCCGGTTGGAATAGGCAAACACGTTCTCGTTTACGTGGCCGCCGGAGGTATAGAAATCGTAGAGCCGGAAACCGGCGCTGCCCGAAAAGACGTGCCGCCGCTTCATCAGGGGGAAGATGTCCCGCTGGTGGCGCTCCACCAGGTACGGGTCGGGCTGTTCGTCCCGGTAAGAGCGGCGGTACTCCATGCCGTACTTTTCCTCAAAGCCTTCGATCTGCCCGTGCCCGAACATGGGAAGCCCCGGCATGGTTACCAGGAGGGTGCAGATGCCGAAGTACTTGTCCCCCCTGCCGAACTGGGCCGCCGCGGTATC
>JAISWN010000154.1 GCA_031271075.1 Treponema sp. | reverse complement strand
CCCCTCCCTATCCGCCGGGTTGGGACAGGAGGGATCCCTGGCCCAATGTTCCTCTATTACCGCGCCCAGGGCCCGGCAGGCCGCCGTACAGGAACGGGCATCCAGGGAATCCAGGGGATAATCAATCTCCGAAACCCCCTCTCCCAGGGAGGCGATGAGCAGCCGCCTTATGGTATGGGACTTGGACGCGGGTATCCTGACCGTGCCGGTAAACCGGCGGGGTTCAACTATTACATCCATGGAAAGCTCCTTCCTCTCTTTGATTCGTGCCGAGGGGTCGGGCTTGCTCCGCAAGTCCGCTTAATACCCCGCCCTTCAGGGCGGTTAAAAAGGTATTAAACCTCCGAGTGCAACCACTTCGGGAGAACAACATACCTCGCCGAACCGTAGGTTCGACTTCAGGGCGAGGTTGTTGATTATCAAAAGCGTTTTTCGTTTTATACGAAAGCATAAGTACATGAGGAGGATTTTTATGAAGAAGCTCGCGGTTCTATTCGGGATCTGTCTCCTGGCCGGCTCTCTCTTTGTCGGCGGATGCCGTAAAAAGGCTTCCGCCCCGGCCGGCGGAACGCAAGGGGAGGTAAAGAAAGGCGCCCTTGCCAAGGGCGACGTAACCTTTACCGCCTTTATTGTCGGCCTTAACAATCTGGTTTCCAGCTACGATTACAAGGACAATGTTTTTACCAGAAGGGTAGTGGATGAAACGGGGATCAATCTGGAGTTTATCGCGTCCAGCGGCGCCGACGCGCCCCAGCGCCTGAACGTGCTGCTTAACACCGGGGATTATCCGGATCTGATTATAGACGGCAGCGGCAATTCCCGGTTAAGCATAGCCGATCTGGCCTTTTACGGGAAGGAAGGGATTTTTCTCGCCCTGGATCAGTACGATCCCATGAGCTTCCCGAATATCAAGGCGGCTTTTGACGAGTACCCCGCTTTCAACGATATCCTCCGGGGCCCGGACGGGAAGTTGTACGGCCTCCCCGCCGCCAACGATTGTATCCACTGCCGGTATGGGAACAACCAGGGCCTTTACTACAAGCCTTTTATGGACAAATACGGAAAGCCGGTTCCCCAGACCCTGGACGAACTGACCGCCTATCTCCGCTGGGTGCGGGATAACGATGTAAACGGGAACGGAAATAAAAACGACGAGATCCCCATGGCCTTTGAGAAGGATAGCCTCCGGGTCTTTGTGGATATCTTCGCCAAGAGCTTTATGCCCTTTGTCAATATCAACTACTTTGGCCTCTCCCGGAACGGGAAGGAGGTAGTGGAACAGTACAAGGCAAAGGAATTCCGGGATACCCTTAAATATCTGGCGGCCTGGTACAAGGAAGGGCTTATCCTTCCCGATTCTTTCAGCCAGCCCCGGCAGCAGCTTCAGGCTCTGGCTACCCAGGATACCCCGGTTATCGCCGTGTCCACCAGTAACGCCGCCAACAACAACGGTAGCGAGTACTACTACCGGGCCCGCTGGCTTCCCGTGTTAACCGGCCCTGCCGGCGAAAAACACGCATTTGACCTGGGCCCTTGGTCTATTCTCCGGGCCGGGATGTTTATCACCGACAAGTGTAAGGATCCCAAGCTGGCCCTGGGCCTTTACAATTACTTTCTGAATTTTGACGTTATGCTTGACGGCTATGTGGGCCCCAAGGGCTACGGCTGGGACGACGCGGACCCCAACGGGATCTCCCTGATGGGTGAAAAGGCCACTTATAAAATACTCAAAACTTATGCTACCGCGGACGTGAATTATACCTGGGACCAGAACGCCCCCATGCTGCGGAACCGGGCCTTCCGTTACGGGGAACAGGCCAATGAGGTACCCAGGATCCAGGAATGGCTCAAAACCGGGGATCTCTCCCTCCTGGACGCCATGAAGGCCAATAAATCCTACAACGAGGTTAAGAACGTACTCCAGGCCACGGTGCGGATTCCCGACGGTACGCCTATGGACAAGGCCGTTCCTCCCCTCCCCATGGACGCGGCGGACACCCGGAGGATCGGGGATATCAACGCGGTGCTTGAAACCGCCCTGGATTCGTACATGGTGGAATTTATTACCGGCGCCCGGGATATCAACAACGACGCGGTATGGAACGCCTATCTGGCGGATCTGGACAGGATGGGTTCCAAAGAAAAGGCAGCCATCATCCAGAAGTATCTGAAGTAGGATCTTTCCCCAAGACCCGGCTGGTTTTGGGAAAACCCCGTAGTTTTGCGGTGAGACGCCCTGGTGTTTCACCGTTTCTTACCTGTGGAAATTCCTAAAAAGCCGGTGTTTTGCGGGAATTCTGTTTTTACGGCCCCCCGGGCCCGGAGAAATTGATGAAAAAGACCGTTTTGGGCAAGAGGCTCCTGAACGCCCGGGGGCTTCTGCTTCTGCTCTTGTTTCCCTTTGTTTACGTTGTTATTTTTAACTATATCCCCATGTACGGGGTGGTGATGGCCTTTAAAGACTTTTCTCCCCGGCGGGGCATCCTCGGCAGTTCCTGGGTGGGGCTTTATCACTTCAGGCGGCTTTTCAGTTCCCCCAACTTTTTTCAGATTTTAAGAAATACGCTCCTGGTGGGAATTTACGGGCTGGTTACCGGTTTCCCCTTTCCCATTATTCTCGCCATTTTTGTGAATCACTGCTTTTTGTACCGCTTTAAGAAGGCCGTACAGACCATCACCTTTGCCCCACATTTTCTGTCGGCGGTTATCCTGGTGGGGCTTATGTCCCAGATTTTGGGTATGCAGAGCGGCGGGGTAAACCTCGTCCTTGCCCGCCTGGGCATAGCCCCGGTAAACTTTCTGGGCTCCGCCATGATCTATCCCCATCTGAACGTGTGGTCCGGGGTATGGCAGCATACAGGCCACGGGGCTATTATCTACATCAGCGCCCTGGCGGCGGTGGATCCCACTTACCACGAGGCGGCCATGATCGACGGGGCGAATCTGTGGCAGCGGGTGTACCACATCGACATTGCCACCATTAAGCCTATTGTGGTGATCATGCTCATCCTGGCCATGGGGAGCATTCTAACCCGGCTCAGTTTTGAAAAAGCCTACCTTCTCCAGAATCCCCTGAACGTGAGTACATCGGAGATTATAAGCACCTATGTATACAAGGTAGGGCTTGGCGTGGGAGGCCAGCGGGCGGATTATTCCTTTGGAACCGCCATCGGGCTTTTTCAGAATGTGGTGGGGGTTATCCTGACCCTGACGGTTAACAAGATTGCCGGCCTCATCTCCGGCGAAGGCATGTTTTAGGAGGCGGGTATGCGCGGAAAAACGCAAAGTTCCATTTGGGGCCGCTTTACTGCCGGGGACAAATGGTTTCATGTAGTTTGTCTTTTTTGGCTGGGTCTTTCCGGCTTATCGATCCTTTACCCCCTGGTCTACGTTCTCGCCTGTTCTTTCAGTTCCGCCCAGGCCATACTCCGGGGAGACGTGGTTCTCTGGCCGGTGGAATTTTCCCTGGCCGCTTATAAGTCGGTCTTTAACTATCCCCTGCTGCGTTCGGGCTTCTTTAATTCACTCCTCTATGTGGCCGGGGGTACGGTGGTGGGGGTATCGGTAGTTCTGTTAACCGCCTATCCCCTTTCCCGCAAGGATCTGCCTTTCAGAAAATTTTTCCAGACTTTTTTTGTTGTTACCATGTTTTTCTCGGGGGGGATGATCCCCTCTTACCTTTTGATGCGGAACCTCCACCTGGTGGGAACCCGCTGGGCCCTTATTATCGGGGCGGGTTTCTCCTGCTACAACATGATTATTGTCAAAACCTATTTCCAGAGCAGTCTTCCACCGGGTATCCTGGACGCGGCCCATATCGACGGCTGCGGGGACGTGCGTTTTTTCTTTACCATCGCCCTGCCCCTGGCCGTTCCGGTTATCGCGGTAATTGTCCTTTTCGACGCGGTAAGTATCTGGAACGGGTACTTTAACGGCATGCTGTACCTGACCAAGGCGAACACTTTTAATTTTCAGATGATCCTGCGGGACATCCTGTTTGTCGCCCAGATGCCGGTAGATATGCTGAATTCCATGGATAGCGACGTGGTGGAAAATTTGCAGAACATACTCCAGCAGCTCAGGTATTCCGTCCTGGTTGTCGGCGCCCTGCCCATGATGATCCTCTACCCCTTTATCCAGAAATACTTTATCCGTGGTATGATGATAGGGTCTCTTAAGGAGTAAAGGAGAGGAAGATGGGTTCGGAAAGCCCCCCCTGCGTAAGCCATGAAGAAGGAACCGCCCTGGTGGTGGCTTACCTGGTGGTGGCTTACATCGAGAAGTTCTACTGCCCCAGGGTTGACAGTGCCCGGATATAGCATGTTGAAAGCATCTTTTCCTGATGTAGAGATCCTGGACGGGCAGGGGGCGCTGGTCTTCGACGGCCCCTTGCAGGGTCTCCGTTTTCCTGAAAAACTGATCATCCGCAAGAGCATGGAATTTTTCCGCGATCCGGAACCTTGTTTCATCCACCGGAGCGCCGTGGTTTCCCGGCTTGCGGCGGAGATAGATTTGCTGCTCAGGGAACAGCCTGAGCTTTCCGTTGAGGCCCTGGAGGAAAGCTGCCCCGCTTATCTGGGGGAATACGCCGGCGCACGGCGGCTCAGGGTTAAAAGGGCGGAATAGAAGGGTGGGAATAGATAGAATGAAGAAGCATAGCCAAAGAGTTTCTTTTAGCCTTCGTCCCGGCCCGGTTTTCCGGGCAGGGCTGCTTCTGCTGCTTCCCCTGTTTTTCGCCGCCGCGGAGGAGGAGGAAGATCGCAATGTCCGCCTCCAGATGTACTACGTCTACGAAAACCCCTGCGAACTTTGCCAGGACGAGGCCGATTTTATCGAATTCTTCAACCAGGTTACCGCCGGTGTGCCCGGGCGGCCTGAAATTTCCTACAGCGGTTTTAATCTGTTCCGGACCGGGGCGGCCCAGCAGTTCAGCTACTACGCTTCCCAGTTGGGGATCGACCCTTCCCGCCTGGCCCTTCCCCTGCTCATCATCGGGGACGAGTACCTTTCCGGGGAAGACGCGATACGGGAGGGGCTGCGGGAGCTTTTTATCCGTCAGACAGAGTCGGCCCGCAACGAGATCGCCGTTCCCCCGCCGGCCAATGCCGGGGCGGGGAGCCCTGCCGGGAGAGGCGCGGCGTCCAAGGCTCCCCTTCCCAAGTACCCGCCGGTGGATCCCCGGGAATCCGTGCTGGTGTGTTTTGTTACTACCGCATGTGAAAACTGCGAAAAAGCCAGGGCCTATCTGGAACGCCTCCCCGAATCGATCAACCTTGCCCCGGACAAGCTTTCCCCCCTCAGGGTGATCTTCTACAACCTGGCCGAAGACGGGGGCCTAGCCGCGGCCCGGCGGTTTTTTGATGCCTACCAGGTTCCCGATAAGGAGCAGATCGTTCCCATTGTCTTTTATACCGCCGGCTACCTTTCCGGTTACTCCAATATCCAGAGCGGCGCCCTGGGGGTTCTGGCTACCGGCAAGGCCCTGAA
>JAISWN010000122.1 GCA_031271075.1 Treponema sp. | reverse complement strand
ACGACCCGCGCCAAGTCGTGGACGCTTATAATCCTCATCATTCCCTCCCGAAAAATCATGATGGATTAGTATATCATACCCTCCTTTCCTATGGAAAAGTAAACGCCGATGCCCTGGAGTCTGTGACCTTTCCAATGACACCTTCTCAATAACACCTTATCAATGAAATCCTCTCAACCGCCATAATGGGGCTGTTTACCTGGTAATCGCCCCCTGACTGGTGAGCGTTTGAACGAGGATATTCCTGTCAATGTCCCTGGGGGATATTCCCTGTTTGGCGGATAAAGCCGCGGCGGTTCCCGCGGCCTGTCCCATGGCCATGCAGGTACCCATCACCCGCGCCGAGGCCTGGGCCTCGTGACTTGCGGAAAGGCACCGACCCGCGACCAGGAGGCCGTCAATCTTTTGGGGGACCAAACAGCGGTAGGGTATCCCGTAGGCGCCAAAATCTTTAACCTGGGTTCCCTTGCCGGGCATAAAAAGCCAGTCGCCTTTGTAATCATCAATATCCACAAAATATCCACAAAATAACCGCTTAAGGTAATATCATCATCATGCCGTTTCGCATCCAGTACATCATCAATAGTAAGGTAATACTCTCCGAGAATTCGCCTCGTTTCCCGAATTCCGATGTGATAGGTTTGAATCAGATAGGACTTTTCAAAACCCGGAATATTTTCGCGCAGAAACCGCAAGTTACCGCAGTAACCAGTTAGTAATGAAAAAATACGGTACAAAAGTACTGCTAAAGGACAAGGGCGGTCTTTATGGAGTTACAAATAAATTCCGCCTGGAATTTCCGGACATCTTCCCGGTAATGGACATGATCCATAAATCCGGCGGGTATATGGGGAAGTGTCGCGGCGTAAAGATCGATTACAGGAACACCCTTTTCTCCGGCGATCCCCGCCGCCGCTTCATTGTAGTTTATTACGTCAGCGTTATAACGCTTAAAATCGTCTTTAAGCCGGTTATGTGTCTCATCGTCTACCGGGGTTGAGGATATCCAGACAACCGGAACATTTTCCCGCAACAAAAGATCGAATATTCCGGCAAGGTTCCGCCGGTAGGATTCTAGCGGGATCTGGCAGATCCCATCGATGCGTTTTACATCGTGCAGGCCGCAGTTTAACAACAGCAGGGCCGGAATTCGCCAATTCACGCTGAAAAGATATTTGACATAGGCAAGAGCCATCCGGCTGTCGCCGTTGTTTTCCCCCTGGGGCAGATCGAGGTTCTTCCAGGCGGATCCCTGCTTGTCTTCCTTGCGGTTCAGATACCATCCGCCGGGAAGGAGCCCGCGCAAAAAAGGCCCATAGCCCATGGAAATACTGTCGCCGATTATGTAAAGTTCTCTCATTTTCTATTCAACGCCTCTTGGCAAAGATTGGGGTTTAGCATAAACCCGGATTAGCGAGAACGCAAGTTGCCGGGGCAACTGTTTAGTAACGAAAAAATACGGTACAAAAGTACTATAAATAGTCCAAAACACCTATGGCCTTCTGTATGGTTTTTCTTCCGGCCTGGACCGCGTATTTTTGAAACCCTATGTTTATCCGCGAAATCTTTGAAAGCGCCGATTTCAGATAAATTATCCGTTCCTTCTGATTATTGATCTGGCTTTTCTGGATCCCATACACACAGCTTAAAAACCCGGCAAAAGCCAAAACAAAAGAAAAAGCGATAATATCGGGCAGGGGTATTTCCGGCAAGTGTAATTCAAAGACATACTCCGCTTTTTGAAGCGCAATACTTATGGCTGCCTGAAAAAAGCACAGCAAGCCATTGGCGGGGAACGGAAACAGACAGCCGGTAATAAACCCTGTCCAGGCCGGGAACATTGCTGTTTTCCGTCTCTCCGGTAACAATCTTTGCCAAGGATCCCTCCTAAAGATATATCTTCCGGGCGTTGCCAGTTAGGAGTATACCACAGGATAGAACAGTATCAATACCGCTAAACCAGGGCAGGAAACTCCGGACAGGAGACGGTGAAAGAGGCGCGTAAAGGGTTCATAATTTTGTTTATCATCAGACGGCGTTTTCACCGGCGCTTCTCCCCAGTTTTTTTAGAAGCCGTTCCCGGCGCTTTTCCAGATCCTTCCTGATACCTTCGCCCAGGTTCCCGTCCCGGCGGTCAAGGGCCCGTTCCGTCAGGGCCAGGGCCCAGCTCAAATCTTGAACCGGAACCCCGGACAGGGCCCCCGGCGAAGCGGGTGAAGCGCCGGGAAAATCCCCCCGGCCCCACTCCAGTTCCATGGCAAGGCGGCGGCAGGCCCGGGGATACCCCTCCTCCGCGGCGGCTTCCAGCAGATCCCGGGCAAGTTCCGGATCCCCCTTGCCCTGCCGGGCGGCGTAGGACCAGAGCAGGGCAAGCCGTTCCCCATCCGCCCGGTACTTTTCGCAAGCTTCCCGGGGCCTTGCGGCAACGGCGCAAAGGCAGGCAAAGAGGGAGGCCAGACCCAGAATATCCCGGATGTTGTGATCGCAGATCTTCAAAAGCGGCCCGGCATTGCCGTCCTTAAGGAAATTAAACCATATCTCCGGGGCGAAGGCCCCTCCCACATCGCCGGCTCGGGAAAGGCCGAGGATTTCCCTCTCGATAGTCCCCTGGGAGCAGTCCGGCAGAACCCCCTTCCAGAGCCGCCGGGCCGGGTAAAGCAGATCCCCGTGGGCGTAGTCCGGCGGGACAATACCGTTCATAAGCCAGCGGTTTTTGAGTATCTGGGCGTCGAAGTTTCTGCCGTTGTAGCTTACCGCCAGGGGATCGTTCCGGAATTCACCAAGTACCGCCTCAAGAAAATCCCCCTCCCCCGGATAATCCAGGAGAAGGTACTGAATAAGGGCTATCCCCGAAAATCCCAAAGCGGCGGGGGAAGGGCCGATTTCCCCGGCGGTCCCGGTTTTAAGCAGCCAGCCAAAGGCGGCCAGGAAGGCCAGCGTCCCCGCGCCGCCTGAAAGGCCGGTGGTTTCCAGATCGAAAAAAAGCAGGGAGGCGGGATCGAAAAGATCGGGGAAATCCGGGGCAAGAATTCCCAGATCCCGGGGCGGTATCCGGGGAACCGGGACGGAAAGTTGGCGGATCTCTGTCCGGGAAAGGGTCATAAAGCCCACCGGAACCCAGCCCGAATCTTCCAAAAGCCCCGGTCCCGTTCCGGAAGCGGCAGATCCCGAATGTTCCCCGGCGGACCGTGCCGCATCGGGACCGGAAATTCCCCGCCTGAGTTCCCGGATACGGGACAAGCGGGCCCGCAGATCTTCCGCCATTTTCCTAGCAGCCTCCGGGACTTACGGATTTCCGTGCCGCCGGTGACGCAAAAACCCCGATTACCCGGCGTACGCGGATCTTTTGTTCGAATGCGGCTTGAAAGGTATACATATTCATGTTACGAATATTTATACCTATTCAACACGCGAAGCGCAAGAAACCCAGGACAAACACACTTGGAGTTACACGGAAGTTTTGCCACCGGCCTATACTCCAGTCTGTACTCTGTTATCCCCTACTCCCTCCAACCTCGCGATTAAATTTTCCCCTGTTTTCTCATATTCATTAAACCAAAACCCCATGTCCGCGCCCTTATTTATCCATGAAACAGAAACATTCTATCAATTGGCACCCGGCCTTCTTCCAGGCTATCCAGCTTGAGCTTGCTCCTTTCAGGGATACCCTCCGCTTCTTCCCAGAGTTCCAACTTACCTCAGAGCCCCTCCGCATAGACTCTCTCATCATCCTAAAACCCCCAGGCGCCCAGGTCTCTAAAAATATCGCCAGGATCTTCAAAACCTTCAACATCTGGGAGTTCAAAAGCCCTGACGATTCCTTCTCCGTCAAAGACTTCTTCAAAGTCTACGCCTACGCATCCCTCTACGCAGCCATTACCCCCGAGGCCGATATGTCCGCCATCACCCTTACCTTTGCGGGAGCCAGATACCCTCGGGAACTTATCAAATACTTGAGGGATGTCCGCAAGTACCGTGTAGAGGAGGCGGAGCCTGGGATCTACCGGGTGGAGGGTGGACTTTACCCGTTGGGTAGACACTGTTAAGCGACTTGCCCACAGTTAAACACATTAGGCCAGAGGCCGGTTTCTTCCTTGAACACGGCGGAAAGGTAGGCGGGGTTCATGCCGAATTGGAGGCTGGTAATAGAAATATTGATGTCCGGGTTTCTGAAATTCCCGTCAATGTACTGTTTGA
>JAISWN010000384.1 GCA_031271075.1 Treponema sp. | reverse complement strand
TGCCTCCGGTGTGGAGGGGGGGCATTCGGGATCGTATGCCTCCGGGTGTTTCCGCGCTTCCCTTGCTACGCGCCTTACTTCCTGAATTACTTCTTTAGGTATCTTTCTCCCAGCCTTTGCCGTCGATTTGATAATAGCCATGATAGCTCCTTCTTTCGGCCTTCCCGGCCAGCCGCGCCGATATGATTTTTTTGGTCTCTCCAATTTCCGTATAGGCAACCATTAAAACCTTATCCACCATGCCCAGGGTTTGCCGGCGCTCCTCCCCGGAGGTGTTCCCTTCACTTTCATCCCGGCGCTCTATCCGTTGGGGATCTGTAAAAACATACTGGGCAATCTCAAAGGACAAGCCGCTATGCTTGGCTTTATTGATTGCGTTTTTGTTTTCATCCCAATCTACGCCGGGTAACTTCATGCTTATAGTGTAGTGCTTTTTTGTAGTGTTTATCAAGAGGCTTTTGAGGGTTTTTATCGGTCCGGGGCTTGGGTTCCCCCGGGCCGCCCCCGCCTGCCTACCGGCCCGGCAAGGGAGGGCGGCGCATAGGTGGCGAAGGGGGAAGCAAGCATAAAACCACTCTATGTTTAACCGACAGTGGTTCTGCCGGGGGTGTGCATAGTATGCATGTCCCCAGGGGATTGCAATCTTGCAAACTCAGTCTTGGCCTTCCACTGCCCCCGGCAGGGCCCCGGACTCTTCCCTCCTTGCCGGACCCCCTTTGTAAATCCCAACAGGAACGCTATAACGGCCTTATACGGGGCTCGTGGACGCTGAATGTAAAAAAAAAGTTACAATCCGAGGCGGAAAACCCCGTCAAAGGGCCTTCTCGCGCCTCCTGGAGGGTTTTTTGAGGGGGTCTGTCAGAAGTGATGATCTATCCCCGCCTGCTTCATGATTACATTTGCCATGTGCCGGGATTTTATTTCACCATCTACCGGAAAATTCTGGTTGGTAAGGGGACTATGCCACATATCATGGTCGCCTTTGCCATGCCGCAAAAAAGAACAGCCGTATTCAGCCAGCTTTTTCCGTACCTTTTTTTCGTACTCCGCCATTACGCCACCACGGCAACCCGATCAGCCTTGAAATGAATCCGGATGTTGGTATGGGGCTTTCCGTTCGATTCCAGCACTTCGGGGGCCGTGTACCGTACCCGTTCCATGAGTACATCCAGGGAACCGGACTCTAAGGCAAGCGGAATTTCATCATTCACCGCAACCCATACCCGCGCTTCGTCATCCCAGGTCAATAAAACGGTGTATTCGTTCATCATAAGCTCCTACAGGATAGTATAGCGCCTCCGGGGCTATTTGTCCCCATCCTCCGGGATATACTCTACTATGTCCGAAAACTGGCAATTAAAAAACTGACAGAGCTTTTGAAGATTTTCCATCGTGAACCTACAGGGGGAACCATGGAACCAAGCTGGTTTCATTTGATAATCACCCGCTGGCCGGCATCCTTTTTGACCTGCATGGTCATTTTGCTCAGGGCGCCCTCTTTTTTAAGTTTTATGAGGTAGATCCCCAGTTTTTTGTCGCAGACCCCCACATGGGCCAGGATCCAGTCTCTGAGGAACAGGACAAAATCGTTGGCGCTGGTCTTCTGCCCGGCCTGGAAATCCTGTACCTGGCTCAGTACCTCCTTTACAAAGTCGGTGTGTTCCTTTTTGTGGGCCTTATACTCCGGGTAATTTATCCGCTCCATGATCTTTTCCTCGGTGCTGAAGTGGTAACCCACGTAGTCTACCGCGGCGCGGATGGCGCTCATAAAGGCGGCCTTGGAGTTTTCCCAGCCCATGACGCTGGCGACGTGCAGCCGGTTAGTCAGATTGATAAGTTCCTTATGCTGATCGTCCACCAGACGGATCCCTATCGAGTAAGAATCGTGCCATTCAACTATCTGTTTTTTGGTGTCCATAATTATTTCCCTCCTGTACCCTGACCGGCGTCCCTGTTCCGGATCACATTACGCTGGATCTTTCCGCTTATCGTTTTGGGCAGATCCTCCACAAATTCCACTATCCTCGGATATTTATAAGGGGCGGTTACCCGTTTTACGTGGTTTTGCAGTTCCTTTGCCAGTTCTTCCGACGGGCCGTATCCCCTGGCAAGGACAACCGTCGCCTTGACTACCTGCCCCCGCACCGGATCGGGGGCGGCGGTTACCGCGCACTCCAGCACCGAGGGATGTTCCATCAGGGCGCTTTCCACCTCGAAAGGCCCGATACGGTAGCCGGAACATTTTATTACGTCATCGTTCCGCCCGACAAACCAATAGTAGCCGTCACCGTCACGCCAGGCCATATCCCCGGTCCGGTAAACCCCGTCGTGCCAGGCCGCCCGGGTTATCCCGTCGTCCTTCCAGTAGCCGGTAAAAAGCCCCGGGAATTCCCCGCCCCCCCCGGCCAGGGTACCGTTCTCCCCAGCCAGGCTGCCGGGCTCCCCGGCTAAGCTGCCGGGCTCCCCGGCAGCAGTGATGCTGATGTTCCCCACAATGCCATCGTCACAGGGCTGCCCGTTTTCGTCCAGCAGGTTAATGCCGAAAAGAGGCGCGGGTTTACCCATGGAACCGGGTTTTACCGCAAGCCACTTGAAACAGGCGGTCATCACCGATGTTTCCGATTGGCCGAAGCCCTCCCGAACCTCAAGGCCCGTAAGTTCCCTGATCCGGTAGTATACCTCCGGGCTCAGGGGTTCTCCGGCTACGGAACTGTGTTCGATAAAGCTGAGATCCCAGTCCGAAAGATCCTCCTTGATGAGAATCCGGAATATGGTGGCCGGGGCGCAGAAGGTGGCGGGGCGCAGGCGCCGGAGGGCCTCCAGGATACCCTGGGGGCTGAATTTTTCCGTATCATAGGCCCCCACGGCGGCCCCGCAGATCCACTGGCCGTAGATCTTGCCCCAGGCAAACTTGGCCCAGCCCGA
>JAISWN010000213.1 GCA_031271075.1 Treponema sp. | reverse complement strand
AGGCTAACTTTTTTGGGGGATTACGTTACGAAACGAGCCGCTACCTCCACGAAGACTGGCGCAGCCTGTTCCTGACTGTTTCGGGCAAGGCTCCAGATGGTTGAATTCGGAATTGCTGCATGCGGCCTCCTACCTCTTGACTTTTTTCCCAACATTCGGCATTGTACGCCGAACTAAACTGAAACGTTGATTTGAAAATTTTTGGGCTTGCGTCGGAAGTATCCACGCCGGGCCTGTAGAGGGGACAAATTATGGAACAGAATTTTGTTGATCAAATGAAAAAGTCTTTGACGGATCTCAAAAGCGAAATAATCGTGAATTTGATGGCCGGCAGCGAGGATTTTAAACAGATAATGGAGGGCATGGATCCCAAAGATCTGGCGGATACCGCATCCGATGACATAGACCGGAAGATGATCGAGGCGATTGGCTCCCAGGAGTTGAAGCGGCTCAAGCTGATAGATTCGGCCCTTACCCGGATTCAGCAGGGCAAGTACGGGCTCTGCCTTAAATGCGGCAAGCGTATCCCCCAGGACAGGCTGGAGGCGATACCTTACGCCCTGATGTGCGTGGAGTGCAAAACCGCGGAGGAGCGCCGGAACCGGTAGACCTCCCCCGGCGGGAACCAGGAGGAAGGCCTTTTCAAATTTTGCCGGGCAGCGGCTCTCTGATCCAGCGGGCCTCCCCCTCTTTTCCTTCAAAGAGGACCGTCCCGGTGTAGCCTGCCGCCAGAAGGGCCTTTTGGGCCGTGTCGTAGTGGCCGTCCAGGTCTTCGGCCCGGTGGGCGTCGGCGGCGATAAGGGCGGGGACGGAGTTTTCCCGGAAGATTTTCAAGAAAGCCGGGGAGGGGTAGGGTTCGGCAATGCTTCCCCGGTTGATCCCCCCGGTGTTCACCTCCACCACAATACCGGTTTTTGCCGCGGCCCGGGCTATTTCCCCGCCCCGGCGGAGGTATTCCGGGCCTTTGGGGTTGAATATGCGGTTCGGCGGCGGGGAGCCGGGGGCCTGGTTGTTTTTCTTGATAAGATCCATGTGCCCCAGAATGTCGAAACCCCCGGCGGCGATCATGGCGGCCACATTGTCCCAGTAAGCCTGGGTCAGGGCCTCCCCATCGCCCCCAAAGCCTTCCCGGATACCCCGCTCTATCGGCTCCCAGCGGCCGTCTATCTCGAGGGGCGGGCCTTTTGGGGGGATGATGAAGTGGACCGAGCCGATGAGGTAGTCCAGGCCCAACTCCCGGTATTCCCGATCCGCCGGGCCGGTAAGGCCGGGGATAAAATCCGCCTCCAGGCCCAGATAGATCCTGAGTTTTCCCTCCCAGCGGCGGCGGGCCTCCCGCACCGCGTCAAGGTACTCCGGAAGGCGTTCCTCCTCCATGTTCCAGCTTGTGCGGATGCCGGTTTTCCGGGTAACAGGCCCGTGGGCGCTGAAACCCAGGGAATGGAAGCCCTTTTCCCAAGCCCGCCGGCAGTAAGTCTCCACATCGTCGGAGCCGTCGCAAAAAAAAGTATGGGTATGAAGACAGGAGTACCGCATAAGCGCCTCTTAAAAATCCGGGTTCAGGATCTCCCTTGTTTTTCTGAAAATAGCCGCCGGCTTGACAGGTTTGGTAAGGCAAATTATATGGCAAAGTCCCGGTATAAACAATATCAGCGTATTTTGGGCCAGGATAAACGCAGAGGGTTTTTAATGACCACGAACCTCATTAGACTTGTTCGAGAACCCGGTTGGTTCTCTGCTAGCTTGTGGCTATTGCGTTACGAAGGCTCGTGGAAGGAAGGAGAGACAGGTAAGTCCTGAAGCCAAGCGAATCTTTTTCTTGAGGAACCGGGTGCCGCGTACCCGCGGTACAAAAATGCGGGGAACCTTCTTAATACGCGCCGCCCGCATCAGAGCAAACCGGTCTTGCGCAAGGCTTGGTCTATGTCGGCGATGATGTCCTCCCCATCCTCAAGGCCAACGCTGAAACGGAAGAAGCCCTGGTGGAATTCCGGGGGATAGAGGTACTGGCGCTCGTCCTTTTCGCCCAAAAACACGATGAGGCTCTCGTCGTGGCCCAGGGAAACCGCGGAGGTGATGATCCTGAGGCGGCTGACAAAGCGGTTGTGGGCGTCGTGGTCCGCGTCCAGGCCGAAGGCCAGGACCCCGCCGAAACCGGGGGACATCTGGGAGGCCGCGACGGCGTGGCCCCGGTGGCTTTCCAGCCCCGGATAGGCCGTAAACCGGACGCGGGGGAGGCTCTCCAGATAGCGGGCGACCCGCAGGGCGTTTTCGTTGTGCTGCCTCATCCGCAGGGGCAGGGTAACCGAACCCCGCATGATGAGCCAGGCGTTAAAGGGGCTTATGACGCCTCCCAGATTCACCTGGGACTGGGCACGGATCAGGTCCAGATGGGCCTTCCTGCCGATTACCGCCCCGCCCATGGCGTCCCCGTGGCCGTTGATGTACTTGGTAAGGCTTTCCACGGAGAAATCCGCCCCCAAACCCAGGGGCCGCTGGTTGTAGGGGGAGGCGAAGGTGTTGTCCACCGAAAGGAGGGCGCCCCCGGCATGGGCGATTTCGGCGATAGCCCGGATGTCGGAGACGGCAAGCGTGGGGTTTCCCGGGGTTTCGATGTGGACCAGTTTGGTGTTGGGCCGCATCGCCGCCCGTACCGCCTCCAGGTCCCCGGTGTCCACGATGGTGGTTTCGACGTTGAATTTGTGGTTCAGCAGTTCGTGTAAGAGCCGGTACACCGCGATATAGGTTACGGTGGAAAAAACCACATGATCCCCGGTTTTGAGCAGGGCGAAAAACAACCCCGACAGGGCGGCAACCCCGCTGGCCAACGCCACACAGTCCTCGCCCCCCGAAAGGGAGGCCAGTTTTTCCTCCAGGTACTTCTGGTTGTTGCCCCCGTTCCGGGTGTAAAGGCTTTTTCCCGCCCCGCTCCAGTTCAGATCCGAGGGATCGTACGGCAGGGCGTAGCTGTTGGCCATGGTGATGGGCCGCCGGATGGCCCCCGTCTCTCCGTCCACATCGTTCCCCGTGTGGACCGCCCGGGTAGAAAACCCGAATTCCTGTCCGTAGATCCGTTTTTCCATAATGATAGTATTACTATCGGGGATATCGGATTATGTCAAGCGCGATAAACTTGCCCTTAAACTTTCCCCAAAAGGAATTTCCGGCTCTGGGCAAGGCTCTCGAAGGGGTCCACGAGCCAGTCCGAATCCTGCTCTATGGCGGCGTAGGGGATGTTCTGGGCCTTGCAGAGGGGGATAATCTCATCCCAGTCCAGGTTGCCTTCCCCAATCTCGGCAAATTGCCGGGTGCGGTTTACGATCCTGAAATCCTTAAAGTGAATGGTACTGATGCGGCCATTGAGTTTCCTGATGTATTTTACCGGGCTGCCGCCGCCGGCCTGCACCCAGAAGGTATCCAGCACAAATTCCAGTTCCGGGCACTCCTCAATGATCCGGTCTATGGCAAGAACCCCGTTCCATTTTTCGAACTCAAAGTCATGGTTATGGTAGGCAAAGGAGAGCCCCTCCCCCTTAACCTGTTTAACGATTTCATTCGCCTTCTTGATAAACCGGGTCCAGCCCTCGTAACTGTTGGGAAACACATCCCCCGGACGCGAGCCCAGGCCGATCTGGGGACAGCCGATTTTTTTGTGTTCCCCGATAACCGTCTTGAGTTCCGCCGGGTCGGCAAGCCGCGGCCAGGGCACATGGGTAACGCACACCTCAAGCCCCAGTTCCTTTATCCACCCGGCTAAAAGATCCGCGTCGCAGGGGCCAAAGCCGGAAATTTGTACCACCTCAAAACCGATGGCCTTTACCCTGCGCAGGGTAGCCTCGATAGCTTCCGGGGTTTTGGTATAGTCCCGGGTATTGTAAAGTTGAGCCGCGATTTTCATGCTCTCCTCCTGTTGACTCCAGTGATGCTGCCCGGAAGCGCGGGATTGCCTTGCCCCATCCGGCAGATATTATTATCCTATCAAATATATGGACATCATACAAGAAAAGTTCCGGCTTCGTTTCAGCGCAGTGGATCCTTCGGATCGGCTTACTTTGGCTTCTACTCTGGATCTTTTTCAGGAAATTGCCAGCGATCACGCCGAAGATCTGGGGGTTGGCCGGGAAGCCATGTCCGTAACCGGACAGGTCTGGATACTCTCCCGTATCTCCGTCCAATGGGACCGGCGGCCTAAATGGCGGGATTCCCTGACGGTACGAAGCTGGCCAAGGGGCTCGGACAAGCTTTTTGCCCTGCGGGATTACGATATCCGGGATGAAGAGGACAGACCCCTTGTCCGGGGCAGGAGCGGCTGGATCATCCTGGATCTGGAAAAAAGGCGGCCTCTGCGGCCCCAGGCGATTATGGAGAACCTCCCCCGGAACGACGGGCTTGACGCCCTGCCCGACGGGCCCGTGTCCCTCTCGTTTCCAGGCGGGGGAGAAAACGGATCGGTTGTACAGGGCGTACAGGGCCCAAAGGCCGTAAAAGCCGGGGAACGGCGGGCGGCTTATTCGGACATTGACTACAACGGGCATGTGAACAATACCCGGTACATCGAGTGGATACAGGACATTGTGGAACCCGGCGTCCTGGAAGGGGCGGCCCGGATGCGGCTGGATGTTAATTACCTGAGCGAGGTAAAACCGGGCGGAACCGTGGAACTCTGGACGGCGTCCCTGCCGGTAGGGGCGGGGCAGCCGTGGCCGGAGCCTGCCGCGGCGGATGCGGCCAGCGCGGGGATTGCCTCCGGCGCCTTTAATCCCCAGCGGGCCTACGCTTTTGAAGGCAGGCGGGCGGAAGGCGGCCAGGCGGTGTTCCGGGCGGAACTGCGGGTACAGGACGATCCCGTTCAATGACCGTATCCCTGGAAGCGGTACCCCGGAGCCGGGAAGCCTTAACCGCCGCCGCCCTTACCGCGGCGGAATTCAGTTCCATCAGCCTGATAAACATACCGGATCTGCTCAGGTTTTCCCTCCGATCCTGGGAAGCCTGCGGTATCCTGCGGGAGGAACTCCCGGCCGCCGGCCTTGTCCCGCGCGGGGGGGGCCTGGGACTTATGCCCCATATCCGGGCAATTGACTTTGACATGGCCGCGCCTTTTCCCCATGCCGGATATTTCCGCTCCCAGGGTATTAACAAGGTTCTGGTTATTGCCGGAGACCCTCCCAAGCTGAAAACCGGCCCCGGTAAGACCGGAACCCCCGCCGCGCCACCGCGCCCTGTCTACCCTACGGAAACCGTCCCCTTTATCAGGAAACTCAAGGCGGAAATGCCGGAACTTGAGGTATACGCCGCTTTCGACCCCTACCGCTCCAATATCCGTTACGAGTTGGATTACCTGAAAGAAAAAGAAGAGGCCGGGGCGGCGGGGTTTATGAGCCAGCCCTTCTTTGATCTGCGGCTTCTGGAAATTTACGCCGAATACCTTGAGGGAAAAAACGTATTCTGGGGCCTTTCTCCCGCCTTGTCTGAATCAAGCCGTAAATACTGGGAATCCCGGAACCGGGCGGTTTTTCCCCGGAATTTCCGGCCCGATATGTACTGGAACGTGGATTTTGGTCGCCGGGTACTGTCTTTCTGCGAAACTCATCATTTCAATCTCTACCTTATGCCCATCAAGATCGATCTTGCCCCCTATCTGCGGGGGCTGTTCGGATAAATTTTCCTAAAGTGAATCTTTAACACTCCGATATTAAATATGAAACCGCGCCGGATTACGCGCCCGTTGGGCCTCCTGATCCGGTCCGGGGAGGAATCGCCGGTTTAATACCGGACGGTTTCCCCTCGTCCCTCCGGAAACGGGCGGGTCGGGGGTTCAAAGGCACACCGGTATTTTCACATTACGGAAATACCGTCAATGGAATTCCTTCACAAAAGAAATTCCGAAAGTAAGATGCATAAGCATTTTACTCCGGCAGGGATGCCGCGGTGATGACTGTTACCGGGCGGTAATGGTTCACCGAAAATGCCAAGGGAGTGAAGTATGATTATCAATCACAACTTAAGCGCAATGTTCGCCGACAGGTCTCTCAAAGTTACCCAGTCCTTTCTGGATAAGAACATGGAGAAACTGTCCAGCGGCTTGCGCATCAACCGCGCGGGTGATGATCCTTCGGGCCTTGCCGTTTCTGAAAAGATGCGGGGCCAGATTCGCGGTTTGAATCAGGCGTCAACCAACGCCCAGAACGGCATCTCGTTCATTCAAACTACCGAAGGTTACCTTCAGGAATCAGAAGATATTCTGCAGCGCCTGCGTGAGTTGTCGGTTCAGTCCGCGAACGGTATCTATACCGACGAAGACCGGATATACATCCAGATCGAAGTTTCCGCTTTGATCGATGAGATTGACCGGATAGCGTCGCATGCCCAGTTCAACGGAATGAACCTGCTGACCGGACGGTTTGGACGGCTGGCCGGTGAAAATGTGGTTACCGCCTCTATGTGGTTTCATATCGGCGCCAACATGGATCAGCGGGAACAGGTATTTATCGGTACTATGACCGCGAAGGGCCTTGGTGTCCGGAACGTTGGTAACGATGAAATTCTTTCGCTGTCCGATCCGGATAGCGCCAACCGTGCCATTGGAACCCTTGACGAGGCGCTTAAAAGGATCAACAAGCAGCGTGCTGATCTTGGCGCCTACCAAAACCGCCTGGAACACGTGGTCCGCGGCCTGGATATCGGAGCTGAAAATTTGCAGGCTTCCGAATCCCGCATTCGCGATACCAACATGGCAAACGAGATGGTCAGCTACACCAAGAACCAGATCCTCAGCCAGTCCGGTACCGCCATGCTTGCCCAGGCCAATCAGCGGGGCCAAACGGTTCTCCAGTTGCTGCAATAAGCTGGCACGATGGAACAATCTTTACCGGTTGTTCCATCCGTTTTCGGGAGGCGCCGTTCCGGCTTTGGCCGGAACGGCCTTTTTTTCCGTGTAGCCTGAAGCAATCCCTTGGCCTACGCCGTGTTACAGGGACAAAAAACACGCCGCTCATATTACCTGAAAATCCGGCACATCAATTATTTCTCCATCCCTCATGGCGGAGTCATGGGCGCAGATACCGGTGGCGGCGATATTGGCCCCGTTTATCTCATAAATCTTCAGCCACCGCCGCGGTCAGCTTTACGCGCCCCCCTGAGGCCGTCCTCCCGCTTTGGGTTCCACCGGCAAGAACAGTTGTCAGCCCCAGGGCCAACAAAAGTACCGCTGTTACACTCATTCTTTTCATCTTGTCCTCCAAAAAAAATTAGTTGCTACCCTCATAAAAGGATTGTTAAAATCATCCCCCCTGTTTCCAGGTTTCCGCAAATTGTCAAGAAAGCGCCTGAACTGGTCATCGAAAAGAACATTGCCCGGATATTCAAACGAATCAACGTGCTGGAGTACAAAAGCCCGGAGGATTATTTCTCGGTCTACGACTTCTACAAGGTTCTCAGTTACGCATACCTGTATGCCGCGCTTAACAAGACCCCGTAGGGTTTATGAAGCGGATAAACCTGATTCTCCTGCGTTATCTCCTTGTCTTTTTCTTCTTTGCTTTTCTCTTGTTTCTTTTTTTCGTGCCTGTCTATCAGTACTTTTTCCGCTCTACCCTTCGCGGCGAACTAAGCTCTATCCAAAACAAACTGCATGGGGGAGCGGCGATAATTGATACCACGGCTTCAGTCTTGAACAATGCGGTGTTTTTCCGATGCGGTTGAGCTTGAAGATCGTGTATTTCCGGCTTTTTCCGCCTGAAAAGGCCAGATGCTCGTCCAAAATCCGCGATTTTCCGTATTTTCCGGCCTTCCGGCAGCGGGGGCGAACTCCGCCGCTATCTTTTTTTCTCTGCCCTGGTAAACCCCATTTCTTCCTCCAGACTCGGTCTGGATAGAGTGTGTCCCCTGGTTAGGTTTAACATGGCGCAATTCGCCACCTTCCACAACTTGTCCTTTTGAATTAGAATAAGCGGGTGAGCTGTATTTCTTGCTGCGTTGAAAAAGAAACGGAATTCGGGACGGGGCTCGCGCCGGTCCCCGCCAGCCGTTTTTTCCGGGAACGGGGTTTCCTCCCCATTGGAGAGGAGGCTTACCCCTTATTTAGAAAGTACGGGGCCTATAGCCTTTTACAGGAAATGAGCGCCCCGGTCATCGTATCCTGGTCTTTTGCCTACCAGGGGCTTTATAAGGTCATCTCCGGTTCCCTCTGCGCCGTGTTCTTTCATGAGGATAAACCGGTGTATTTTACGGTACACCGGCCCGGCGCTTACCCCGCCGACCAGGCCGGTTTGGCGGGGCTTGTTGACACCCTTTACCGCCTTGCCAGAGGGGCGGGTTTGCCGTTTTTACAGATAAAATTCATTGACGAAATTTATCTAAAAGACTACGAGGGGATTCCCGGTTACCGGATCCGGACCGGGCGCAGGGCTTCCGACGATGAATACGCCTACCAAGTAAAGGATCTGCTTGAGCTTTCCGGTACGGTGAACTTCTACAAACGCAAGCGGCTTAAACGCTGCGCCGCCCTGCCTGATGTAAACCTGCGCCCCATGACCAACGAAAACGTGGGGGTTTGTATGGACATCGAGGAAGAGTGGTGTCAGGGGAAAGACTGTATTTACTGCGCCTCCTTCGGCGGTTGTGAAAAGAAGGCCCTGGCGGGTATGATCGATCTGTTCGATGATCGCCTTCACCAGGGCCTTCTCCTTTATCTGGGAGACAGGCCGGAAGGTTACATTATCTGTGAAAGGATGAACAGTAAACTTGCCTTTGCTTACTTCGGCAAGGCGGTGCGGGAAGGCTTCTTTGTATATCTTATTTACAAGATGTTTCAGGATTATATGAGTGATGTTGAATATATGAACATAAACGAGGACATGGGGAGCATGGGGCTGCGGCTTTTCAAGAGCCATTTGAGTACCCATGAACTGTGGCCCAAGTATATTTGCACCTACACGAAAGCGGAGGACTTGGGTGGGCGAATTTGGCATCCAGCTTCAGTTGAATGAGCGGGACCGGGGGGTACGGGAGAAGCTTTTACAACAGGGTTTTCTCCCGGTTGGGCGGGAAACCTACCCCTTGTTCCGCGACTTTAAAGGCGGCAGCATTCTTTCCGAGCTTAGTCCCGCGGTTTCCACTTTCTGGGCCGGATCCTTTCACGAGCTTTACCGGTTTATCGGCGGCGCCCTGGTAACGGTGTTTTTTTTTGACGGCATGGAGCCTTACTTTGAAATCAACCGGCTTAAAGAAGCCTCCCCGGATGCCGGCGGTAATGCCGGGATTCCGCTTTTTTCCCTCCGGGAGCTTGTTGACGCCCTTTACCCTATTGCCCTGGGCGCGGGGCTTCCCTCTCTGCGGATCTACGCGGTAGAGGAATCTTTCCTTGAGGAATACAAAGGGATCCCCGGCTACGAAACATCCGTCGAGTATAGTGACGATCACAGCGAATATGTATACAGGCCCGCGGATATTGTTAACCTTGCCGGGGGGATAAACCACAAGAAACATACCCACCTGAACAAATTCCTTGGCAGGGACGATATTGAAATTAAGCCTATGAACCATGACAACCGGAGGCTTTTCCTCGATATTGAACGGGAATGGTGCGGTTTCCAGGATTGCGCGGTTTGCGGCGCTTTTGCGGGCTGCGAATACAAGGCCCTGGAAATCATGGCGGATATTTACGACCACGGGTATTTTCAGGGGCTTTTCGGCTATGTGGGAGGCAAGGTTTCCGGTTATCTTATTTGGGAGCGGCGGGAAGAAGGCCGGGCCTATCTTCACTTTGGCAAGGGGCTTATCCAGAATTTTTTTGCCTACCTTATCTACATTCTGGCAAAGGATGAGCTTGGCGGGGCCGCTCCCGCCGGAACGCCGCCCCTCCGTCCCGCCACGGTCTCGCTGAACCTTAACGAGGATATGGGAAAGGAAGGGCTGCGGCGCTTTAAAAAGCATCTGGGTATCTACGAACACTGGCGGAAGTACCTCTGCACCTACAAAAAATGCCCGGCCTGACAGCATCCCAGACCGCCGCCCGTCTCTTCTTTCTGCGGAAGGGTTTTCTCCCGGTGGGCAGGGAAAGCTACGCTGTTTTTAAAAGCTACGATACGGGCGTCCGTCAGTTCCACGAACTCACCGCCACCGTCTCTACCATTTGGGCTTTCGGTTTTAGCGCGGTTTACCGGATCATCAAGGGTTTTCTCTGCGGCGTCTGGTTCTACAGTAGCGGGGAGGTGTATGTCTACCTTCAGCCGCCGCCGGGCAGCCTTTCCGCCGGCAAGGCCGGCGGCGCCGCTAAAACCGCCGGGGCCGGTTCCCCGGGAAAAACACTGGCGGATCTTATAGAAACCCTCTACGGGGCGATCCGTTGCGCCGGGCTCCCCTCACTGCAAATCTGGGCGGTAGACGAATCTCTGCTGGCGGAACTGAAAGAAGCGCTGGCGGCGGAGGGCGTTTATAAACTGGGCGGCGAGTATTCCGCCGGTTTTAGCGAGTATGTATACCGGGTCCGGGATATTCTGGCCTGGGACGGGGGGATCAACCTGAACAAGCGGAACAGCCTTAAACGCTGTTTCAACACCCCCGGCGTTTCCGTTCTTCCCCTTTCGGGAGAGAATTTTCCGCTTTGTTTTGAAGTGGAGGACGAATGGTGCCGTCACCAGGACTGCGATGCCTGCCGGGCCTTTGCGGGCTGCGGCAGGGACGCCCTTACAAATATGGCGGAAATTTTCGATAAGGGCCTTTACCGGGGCATCCTCTTGTACGTGAACAGTGAGCCTCTGGGCTACGCAATCTGGGAAGTTCTCGGCCCACCCGGAAATCGTACCGCCTATGTTTACTTCGCCAAGGCAAATATCACCAACTTTAACGTCTTTTTGTACTGGACTATGGCGAAAGACTATCTTGAGGGGGTGGAATACCTCAACAACGGCTACGATATGGGAAAGCCGGGACTCCGGGTTTTCAAGAAACATCTAAGCGCCCATACCATGATGGGGAAGTACCTGTGTACGGTCAGCCCCATCACGGAGGGTTTTACTTTATCCGGGTGTAACGGGGCTGCCGGTAGGCCCGGGTATCGGGAACCTTGTATTTCCCAAGACTCATCCGGGCATTGGTGATCCGCCGGGCCGGGGTGGGGTGGGTCTTGTTAAAACCGCCGGGGTGGCTGCCCTGGTTCTTTTCCAGTACCTGGAGCATAGAGATCAACGCCGAAGGTTCGTAGCCCGCGGCGGCCATTAAAGCCAGGGCGTTGCTGTCGGCGTCGAATTCCTGGGTTTGAGAATAGCCGTTGTTGACCATGGTGGTAACGATTTCCCCCACCGATTCGTTGAAAACATCCGTAAGCTCCGCCAGGTTCATCCCCTCGCTTACAAGCCCGGCGGCGGAGGAACCGGTTACCAGCAGGGCCTGGGTAATGCGGCTGGTCTTTATCGCCTTGATACTGTGCTGTAACTGAATATGGGAAATTTCGTGGGCGATTACCCCGGCCAGGGAGTCTTCCGAATCGGTGCAGGCAATGAGGCCCCGGGTAATAAAGATATGCCCCCCGGAAGTGGCGAAAGCGTTGATCTCGTCGCTGTCCAGAATCGCCACATGGTAGCCGTTGTAGATGTCCGGCCGGGGGGAATTAATGACAATGGCGTTGCAGATACGGTTCAGGTACGCGGTAAGGGCGGGGCTGCCGTTCCAGATTTTATAGTTGGTAAGGATATTGGCCCCCACGGCGCGGCCGATATAGTATTCCTGTTCCGGGGTAATATCTTCCGCCGCTTGGCCTATGGCATCGCTCGATTTGCTTATCGCGTCCGCCGTTCCCTGATCAATGACCCCAAGGCCGCTGGCAATCTGCGCTCCCGCTCCCGCGGCCCCGGCCACGGTCTTGCACGATAACAGCAGGGCCGCCTGGGAGGCGAGAAAAAGCAGTATCCCCGCCTTGTACGCGATGCGTTGTTTTTTCATTTAATTATCCCCCACTATAAGATGACCTTCGGTAATAAAACTGTACAACTCGCTTTCCGGTACGGTAATGGCTTCGGTTGCGTCTACATCGGCGTAATTGAGGCTGCCGTTGCTCTTGTAGGCGTTCTCAACTTCTTCGTTGAAACCCTTCCCGGCCATGGCCACTTCCTTTGCCGAGGCGCCGCCTGTCCCGCCTGAAGCCACGACACGTTTGGTGGTAAGGTTCGATGAATTAGTCCAGCCGGTAAAAGTGGCACTGCCGCTGTACCGGACCTCCGCCCATTTGCCCTTTACCTGGAGAACCGTTACCTGATCCCCGTAGGCCAGGGGGCTTCCCGATTTTCCGGCAAAAAACCCGGTTCCCGATTTTAACTGCAAGGTCTTTACGTTCACGTAGACCGTTCCGCCTTTGCTCATCTGGGCGAAGACCGTTCCGCCAAGGACGGCCGTGAGGCCCAAAACCATTAAAAATCTTTTCATAACCACTCCTGTAAAAGCAAGCCCGGCCTTTACAGGCCTGCCGAAAAATTTTTTAGCGGTTGTTGGCGAACCTTTGGTTCGACAGAAACTGAAGTTTCTGAACAACTCTATTATTTCTCCGTAAGGTTATCCACGCCCTTTTCCCATTTGTCCTCCGGCGGCGGGGCAGCGCAGTACTTCTCACAACGATCCTGGTAAAGTTTGGCGACCCGATCCTGGGGATATTTCTGGTAAATCGCCCTGAATACCCGGAGGGCTTCGGAAAAACGGCGGTCTTCGTAGGCTTTAAAGGCCTTCTCCCAAACGCCGGTCAGTTCCGCAAGGCCGGCCGGGGCTTCATCCCGTATATCCAAAAGCTCGTAGAGCCTTATGGGGATATTTTTCCCCACCACCCGGACCCGGCTTAGGGGCCGCAGAATAAATTCATCGCCGATTTTAGCCCGGGTAAACTCACTGATAAGGATGCCGCCGGTGTTGTACTGCTTATTGATCCCCTCAAGGCGGGCGGCCAGATTTACCGCGTCCCCCATGATAGTATAGTCCATTTTGTTGGGGGTTCCCATGTTGCCTACCACCATGTCCCCCGTATTGATGCCAAGCCGGGTAAAAAGAGGGCTGGGATCCTGAGCATCTTTCAGTATTCCCTTGCGGACCAGGGCTTCCATGACATCCCCGGTAATAAGTCCCTGGGCAAGCACTTCCCGGTTAATCTCCCTCTCCGCCTTGTGCATGTGTACAGCGGCGCGGCAGGCCAGACTGGCGTTGTTTTCCATGTACACCGGAGCGCCGAAAAAGGCGATAATAGCGTCCCCTTCGTACTTGTCTATGGTTCCCGAATTTTCCAGTACAATATTACTCATCCGGGTAAGATAGTAGTTCAGCAGTTCTACCAGTTTGGCCGGATCCCCCAGGGCCTCCGATATAGTAGAAAAACTGCGCACATCGGTAAAGATGGCGGTCATTTCCCGCTTTTCACCCCCCAGTTTAAGCTGGGAAGGATCGGCAATGATCCGATCGATAACCTTGGGAGACAGGTAACGGGAGAAAGCGGATTTGATAAACCGTTTCTGGCTGCCTTCGGTGGCGTAGTTGTACACGGTAGCGGCCAGGAAACTGACCAGAACGGCGATAACGGGAGCTACCATGGGAACCCACAGGCTGCCGAAATGGTAAGCCCCGAAACCCAGGCCGATTATCAGGATCAGGGAAAGCACCATCCCGGCCACCGACAGGGGGATGCGTCCACAGTACATGGTCAGGAGAGCAACCAGGGCCGTGGCGATGAATATGATACCAAGGTTGATCCAGACGGGGCTTTCCCTGATAAAATCCCCGGCAAGGATATTGTCCAGCATGGTGATGTGCATTCCCACTCCCGGGTATACCGAGGAAAAGGGGGTATTGAAAATATCGTAGAGCCCGGGAGCGTAAACCCCGAAGAAGACATATTTATCCTTAAAATCCTCCGGCGGCAGAAGGGGGATCCGGCCGGCTTTGTGGTCTCCGGCGCTTTCAAGAACCTGCCAGACGAAATAAGGAAC
>JAISWN010000184.1 GCA_031271075.1 Treponema sp. | reverse complement strand
GCCAATGATAGAGAGGAATTCGTCCCAGGATCTGTCGATTAGATCGTCCAGATCCCTGCCTTTGGCCTTGAGCCCCCGCTTGAGTTCTGAACGGATCTCCTCCCGGCGCAGCTCCATTTCCCGGCTCCAGTGACCCCGCTCTGTTTCTTCCGGGGTGTCGTAGTAGTGTTCCAGCAGGGCTATCCGCAGCCTTTTGAGCCGGTTCTCTACCACCGTCACCGGGTCCCGCCGGATGTTGAAAAAGAGAAAAAGCGCCAGGTAAAGGGTGAAGAAAAAAGAAGCCAGAAGGATTATTTTCATGGCCGGGGAGACGGCAAAGAGGCTCTCGTCCAGGAGGAGGCCCGTAAAGATATCCCCGGTTTTAGCGGAGATAAGGACCAGGGAAGCCGGCGTCTCCTCCGAAACCAGGCGGGCCGGGCTCAGGATACCTTCACTCCAGACCGAGGTAATGAGGGGGAGCAGGACGTGTTTTTCCCCCGGCGGAAGGCCCAGCACAAAGCCTCCGGGATTTGCCGCCACCGAGACATCATCGCCGATCTTTGCAAGCCCTTCCCGGACAAGCCGCTCGGCTACCGCCCTGACGGAAAGGTAAAAGAGGGCCGAACCCCGGTAAACGTCCAGGGAATCGTAAAAGGGGAAGGAAAAAACGAGCCTTTCACCGGCTTCGTCGAAAACAATTTTGGCCCTGCCCTGGCCGGGAACCTCCACATCTTTAAAGGGAAGCTCTCCACCTTCGTCATTGTAAGCCCGGTAGGCAACCGAATCCTGATCCTGCCGCAGAATATCCTGGGAATTGCTGGAAAAATGGATACGGCTGCCCCCTGAATCAACAAAACGAACCGCCTGTAAGCCGCTCTGGGACTCCAGCATGGTTCCGTATATACGGCTGCGCTCAAATATGTCTTCCGCCCGCTGATTCAGGAGGAAACTGTTCCGCACCGCATCTTCCCCCAGGCTTGCGGCAAAACGGGCCTGGAGGTCGGAGAGGAAATTCCCGATAACCTCGGCATCCTCGCCGATCTTCCGGCCGGAGGATCGGGTAACCGAAGGATTGTAAAAACGGGTCTCAATCAGGTCGAAAAGATCCGTGTAGGCAAGGACGGTGAATCCGGCAAAGAGGAGAATCGAAATAAGGAAGCAAAGGGCCGCTTTAAATGACATGCTCACCGTTTTAATCCTGTTTCAGTGTAGCCGAAAAAACAAACTTGACAAAGGGTTAAACTATAAGGTAACTGGAAAATAAGAGAGTTTTTCCCAAAAGCTGAAGTACCGGGAAAAGCCGCAAGGTATTTTCAAAAGTTACAGGACCTTTTGAAAACCCCAGGGAGGATAAAAATCTACGAAACCGAAGAAAAACCGAAACGGGCCTTTCTTGTAAGCCTTTACGATGCGAAACCCGGAAGCGGCGCGGGCTCTGCCGTGGCGGGAAGCCGGGAGGAGGCGGAGTCCCTGACCAGGGAACTTGCCGGCCTCGCCGGGGCCCTGGGGCTGGAAATAGCCGCCCGGGAAATCATCCCGGTTCGGGAACGGCCGCCCAGGTACGGCATGGGTACCGGCAAGGCCCGGGAACTGGCGGACAGGGCCGCGGAGCTTGAAGCCGACTGTTTTGTGTTCGACTGGAACCCCAGCCCTTCCCAGCAGCGGAACTGGGAAACCCTCGCCGGGATCCCCGCGGTGGATCGCCAGGAGCTTATCATCCGTATCTTCGCGGATCGGGCCCTTACCCGGGAGGCTGAACTCCAGGTGAACCTGGCGGCCTTGAACTACGCCCTGCCCCGGCTTAGCCACAAGTACATCGACCTTTCCCGCCAGCGGGGCGGGCGCTATGGTACCAAAGGTTCCGGGGAAACCCGGCTGGAAACGGACAGGCGGCAGGTAGAACAGCGGATATACCGGCTAAGACAGGAACTGGAAGAAGTGCGCCGGCAGCGGGAGATCCAGCGGAAGCAGCGGGAACGCCAGGGTATCCCGGTCTGCGCCCTGGTAGGCTACACCAACGCGGGGAAGTCCTCCCTGCTGAACGCCCTTACCGGGGCGGGAGTTCCGGCGGACGACAAGCTTTTCGTCACCCTGGACGCTGTTTCCCGGCGCTTTGAACCGCGAAAAGGGCTCCCGGTACTCCTGGTGGATACGGTGGGTTTTATCCGCAAACTGCCCCACGCCCTGGTAGACGCGTTCCGCTCCACCCTGGAAGAGGCCGCCAGGGCGGATCTTCTGATCCACGTCCTGGACGCGTCGGATCCGGACGCCGGCATTTGCCACGAAACCACCCTTTCGGTTCTTCAGGAGCTTAAGGCCGGCAATATCCCCCGGATCACGGTGCTTAACAAGGTGGATAGGGTTAAGCCGGCGGATGTTCCGGAAAGCCTCCTGAAACTGTACGAGGGCGCCATCGCGGTTTCGGCGCTAAGCGGCACGGGCCTCCCGGAGCTTGTAACCCGGATGGCCGGCCTCTTATCCAGGGGGGTGATAAATTTCCGGATTCCCCAAAGCCGCCCTGATTTGGCGGCCCTGCTTTACCGGGGCGGCGCGGTGCTTTCAGAAAAATACAGGGGGGAATATATTGATATGGCGGCCCGGGCGGATGAAAAAACCGCCGGGAAGTTGAAGGACTATATCGTCATTTAGGCCGGACTTCCGGGAGCCTGTTCCAAAACCCGGTTGGTAAAATTGGTGTCTGTCCCCCCATTTTCATCCCAAGGTCCGTATTCCATCTTCCGCAACAAATTTCAGACAAACATAAAAATCATACAATCCGTCTGAAGCCGGGGCCAAACGGAATGGGACTAACCGGGAAGCGGTGAAAAGGATGCCTACGGCGGTACCTTTTCAACAGACCATATGCGCCCGCCGGGCCTTGGAAAAGCCATTAATCTTAAAATTTTCCAAAATTTCCGTAATTAATTGACAATCCGCCGGATTCGGACTTATCCTGGTATCCAGGAGGATTTGATGAAACGTATTCTTTCCCTTGTTTTCGTGTTATTTGTGCTCATGTTATTTACGTTCAACGCAAGCTTGTTTGCCCAAAGTACCACCCTTTCAGCCTATACTACCCTGGAAGAACCACTGGCGAAGGACCTTTTTCAGCAGTTTCAGAATGAGACCGGCATTACCGTCAGTTTTGTCCGGCTTTCCGGCGGCGAGGCGGTGGCCCGCATGGAGGCCGAAAAGGCAAACCCCCAGGCTTCTATCTGGGTAGGGGGCGTGGGGCTTGATCACATCACGGCAAAGTCCAAGGGCCTTACCGAACAGTACCGTTCCCGGGTGGCCAACAATACCCCCGCGATTTTCAAAGACCCGGAGAACTACTGGATCGGCCTTTACGTGGGCCCCCTTACCTTTGTAACGAACCTTGAGCGGGCGGCCGCCCTGGGGCTGAAAGCTCCCAAAAGCTGGAACGACCTTCTCAAGCCGGAGTACAAGGGGTATATCCGTATGGCCAACCCCAATAGTTCCGGTACGGCGTACAACGTGCTTACCACCATGCGGACCCTCAACAACAAGGACGAAGCCAAAGCCTTTGACTATCTCAAGAAACTGGACGCGAATATCGACCAGTACACCCAGTCCGGTTCCGCTCCCGGCAAGAGCGTGGCCATCGGTGAAATCCCCATAGCCATCGGTTACGCCCACGATCAGGTTAAGCTGAAAGCCGAGGGGGCGAAGGTTGAGATAAACGCCCCTTCCGAGGGCACGGGTTACGAACTGGCGTCCATGTCCCTTATCAAGGGCGGCAAGGACGCGGTAAACGCCCGCAGGCTCTACGACTGGGTCCTTTCGTCCAAGGAAGCCCAGAAGATATTTACCAAGTGGTACCTGGTTCTGGTGGCAAACGGGGCGGAGAAACACCCCGATGCCCTCTCCATCAACCAGATAAAGACCATCAACCAGGATATGGTGTGGGACGGCAACGCGGCCAACAAAAAGAGGCTCCTGGACCGCTGGAACGCCGATATAGGCAACAAACGGTAAACCGGTTACGGCCGTCCGGGGGGTGTTCCCGGGCGGCTTTCAAACCTTGGGACAAGCATGTTTAAGAAAAAACTGATAAAACTGATTGCTGTGTCGGCGCTGTTTGCCATCGGCGATTGGTGGATCTTTTCCAGTCTGATCCATTCGTTCCGATCCTACAGCGAATCCAACAGCTTGAAAGAAGTGTCCCTTTTCGCGAAGACAGCCCCGGACAACGCCGATTATTACGGCGCCTGGCTTGACTCCATGGGGGAGACCATTGAGGGCTCCAAGGCGCTGGTGCTGGGGGTGGATCAGGATTTCAACTTCCACCCTCTTACCGGGGATGAGGATGTCCAATCCTTCTGGGACGAACAGCATGAAAGCGAGGTTTTTACCCAGGCTTTGGAGAGCGTCTACTACATGGTTCCCTATACCCAGACCCATACCGTCCGGCTTGGGGATAACCCTATGCCTATGCGCGTCTTTTTCCTCCCCATTCCCGACGATTCGGGTTACGACCTCCGGGGGGCGGTGATTATCCTGGTTCCCTCGGGGGCGGGCGGCAGTTTCCAAAGGCTCCTGGTTTCCCTGGGTATCCTTGCCTGGGTCTTGTTCACCCTGATCTTTGCCATCGGCGCTTTCTCCCGGGATCCCATTACCGGCTACAGCGTGCTTTTCCTGTTTGCCCTTTCCGCTGCCTTTATCGCCTACCCGCTTTTGGAAGCCCTCCGCCTTTCCTTTGTGGAGGAAGGCGTTTTTTCCCTGGAGATCTGGAAGCGGACCCTGTCTCCCGAATTTCTTATCCCCCTGTGGGGTTCCATAAAACTCGGCATGGTCACGGCCACCGTTTCCACCCTCATTGGTTTTGCCTTTGCCTTCCTTACCGAGCGGACCGGGGCGGGCCACAAAAAGCTTATCGGCACCCTGGCTACCATGCCGGTTATTTCACCGCCCTTTTCACTGACCCTGTCGATAATCCTGCTTTTCGGCAACAACGGCCTCATCACCCGGCAGCTTCTCCGGATGGAGAATTTTTCGATTTACGGGCTCGGCGGCCTGGTACTGGTACAGACCATCGGCATGTTCCCCATCGCCTATATGACCCTGTCCAGCGTCCTGCGCTCCATAGACTCAACGGTGGAAGACGCGGCCCTGGATCTGCGGGCCACCCGGCTCAAGACTTTCCTGACCATCACCCTGCCCCTTTCTCTGCCGGGGTTGCTTTCCGCCTGGCTCCTGGTCTTTACCAATTCCCTGGCGGACTTCGCCAACCCCCTGCTCCTGGCCGGGTCTTACCGGGTTCTTTCGGTGGCCGCCTATATCCAGGTAACCGGCCGTAGCGATCTGGGAGGCGGCGCGGCGCTCTCCCTCCTGCTTCTCCTCCCCACCCTTACGGCTTTCTTTGCCCAGCGCTACTGGGTAAACCGGAAAAGCTACGTAACGGTAACCGGCAAACCCAGTACCCGGCTTGCGGAACTTGCCACCAAACCGGTCCGTATCGCCCTTACCAGTTTTGTCTGGATCTGTCTGGGCTTTACCATCGCCCTCTACGGGACTATCGTGGCCGGTTGCTTTGTCCGGAACTGGGG
>JAISWN010000110.1 GCA_031271075.1 Treponema sp. | reverse complement strand
TCGTAGATGCCGTTGGCCACAATCTGGGCGTTTACCTCGGTGGCTTCCGCTATGGACTTGAAGGCGCCGATCATGCCGGACACGGTGCCCAAAAAGCCCGTAAGGGGAGAGAGGGAGCCCAGGGCGGTAAGGAAGTTAAACCCGTTTTCCAAAGAGTTGACGCAGGATGCCGCCTCGGTTTCTACCGCCCGTTCCATCCGGTGTTCCCCCAGGGGGGAGCGATCCAGCAGGGTTATCAGGATCCGCGCCCCCATGCGCCGTTTGGAAAGGCCGCTTAAATAGTCCCTGCCTTCGGCGATCTTCCCCTCCCGAATGTAAAGCGAAACCTTTTCCCCCAGATCCCCCATACGCAGGTTGTGGTAGGCCAGGTAGATGGCCCGCTCCAGGGAGATGGCCGCTACCGAGATGGAAAACAACAGGAGGGGCCACATGAAGATCCCCCCCATCCTGAATAGTTCCAGTAGTGAAAAAGTGGCGCTTTGTGTTTCCATGTTTTCTGTTTATCCTTTGAATTTTGGACTAAGGGATCCGGAAGTCCTGGTATAGCTTCAGGTTTATGCCTTCTTCCTGAAGGACCTGGAATATCCTGTCCCAGGCATACTCCAGGTAGATCCATTCTACCGTTTCTTCCCAGTCCCGCAAAAGGGCCCCCGAATTGCGGTATTCCGCCAGATCCTCGGGGAAGAAAGCCGCGGTGTAGCCGGCGTTCCAGCTTACATACTCCGCCCTGAGCCAGGGCCCGTCCCGGCTTTTAAAAGCCTGGGGCCGCAGTTTGCCCCTGACGATTTCCGGAAGCAAGAGGGGCTTCCAGTATTTTTCAAAATATTTCCGGTCCTCCGATGCGGCAAGGGGAACGCCGCTTTGGCTTTTCATCCAGTCCCCCAGGGCCCTTATCCGCTCGTGGCGGCTGCGGAGGGACGAGAGCGCCTCGTCGCCCCTGAGCCGCCGCTCCTCCAGCCGGATCTTCCCCCCGGTAATGTCAAAGGCTTCGACGGGCCCGGTAAGGCGGAAGGAAGCGTTCTCTCCCCGGAGGAGGAATTCGCCCTGCCCGGAGAGGGCCAGGCTGAACTGGTGCCAGCCCGAAAGGCTGCCCGCCAGAAATTCCAGGGATTCAAGAGAGAAAAAGCCCCGGGAATCGGGCGGAGACGCCCGCAGTTTTACTGTGGGAACCTTGTCAAGAAGTACCGCCGCTTCCCGCCGGCCCGCATGCTCCACCTCCCGGAATTCTATTCCCCCGGCTTCGGATCGGTAGCGGCGGAGGATCTTTTCCGCCCTGGCCGAACCGTCCAGGAGGCCCCCGATCTTTCCGGCAAGGGAAGCGCATCCGGCCAGGAGGGCCGCGAGAACGAGGCAGAGGGGAGGCCAAAAAAGGCGGGTCCGGTTTTTCACGATCAGTAACTCCACTTGAAGCCGAAAGAGGGGATGGGAATGGGGATCTCATACGAGGCCGTATCGTTTCCCCTGTCCTCCTTTCCGGTGTAACTGTTGAAAGTACCGTTTCCCCTGGCCTTATACACCAGGGCGAGTACGTTTTCTACCGCCACGTATATTTCGGAAATGACCTTTCCTTTCCGGTCAAAACGGTAAAGCGAGAATTTTACATCCAGGGGCAGGGACCAGGTAGTACGGTTGTCGTTGTCCCGGTGGGAGGGCCGTTTCCACTTTTCTATGATTTGACTGGTGGGTATTCCGTTCTCCAGTATCTGTACCGAGTAGGATTCAGGAATCCCGTCAATAACCGCGAGGGGTACGCCGCTTACAAAACTAAGCCGGGTAGAGATGTTGAACCGCCTTAAGGGTTTGATGTTGAGGAGCAGGTTGATCACGTGGAAACGGTGGAAGTTGGGATAGTACCAGCTTCCCGAAGCAGGGCCGGTTCCGTCGTTGCCGGAGTGCCAGGGTTCCCGGTACATGGCGTGGTTGAAAGAGTAGGAGATCCAGCCGTCCCAGTAACGGGATTCCAGTTTTTGCAGCATAAAATCGAAACCCCAGATCCGGCCCTGACCGTCGAAATGGTATTCCTGGTTCATGGTAGTTATATTGTCGGGAGTATAGCTGCTTGTAGTATAAGTACGGTCGAACACATGCTTGTAATACCCTTCGATGTTGAAGCTTAAGCCTTCGGGAAATTCAATCTTCGCGCCGGCCACGGTGCTTACCGACCGGTTGGGCCGGAGTTCCATATTCCCCCCGGCTCCTTCAAGCAGGGAAATAACATCGCTGGTGGACGAGAAAAGGCCCGTGCCGGCGGTAAGGCTAAGGGACTCGATAAGGCCCCGGTTTTTCAATACCCCGAAATCAAGGTTAAGCCGGGGATTCAGAACCGGTTTGGAATTCAGGGAGAAGTCCTTCCCGATAAAGTAAAAATGATCCAGCCGGAGGCCCAGTTCGGCGCCGAAACGGCTGTTGGGGCTGCTGTATTCCATAAGGGTATAGGCAGAACTGGCGTAGCCGGAATTCTCCGCGGCGATGGAATAGACCGCGGGATAATTAACGTAGTCCGCGGTAATGCTGTCCGCGGTAATGCCAGGAGGGCTGCCTCCCAGAGCCGCTATTTTACCCAGATAGGATTCAGCTTCTTCCTCGGCACGGCTGCTGAAGTACGTGTCCCGAAGCCAGCGGCTGTAGAGTTCCTGGGCCCCCAGGGCAAAGAGAAAACCATTCCCCAGATCCCAGTCGTAGTCGATCCTTCCCTGAAGGTTGACGGTGGTAACGGTGGATTCTATTTTGGCCTTTGTGTCGAAGGAGTAGAAAGGGTACCTCAGGATGGGGGGAGTACCGGAAAAAAGGTCGCGGTATTTATCCTTGAAGCTGTCCGAAAAGGGAACATTAACGCTGTATACCATGTCCCCCAGGGCATCCTCCTGGCGGTAGCCCCAGCCGGTGGATGCCTTGAGCGCCATTTCCGGCCGGGGGTTCCAGGTAAGGGCGCCGATCAAAAAAAGCTGGTGGCTCAGCCAGTCGAATTTCAGATCCGATCTGCTGGTGTAACCCTGCTGTTCGCCTGCGTTTTCGTAAAACGCCCCCGCGCCGTCGGTGCCGAAAAAACCCGTAAAGTCCAGGGACAGATCCTGGTTTATCCGGTAATCCGCCGTAAGGGCCCCGGTTCTGATATAGGGGGTCGTGCTTATCACATTGATCACATCCAGTTCCTCAATCTGGTCTGAAAGTCTCTTCGCGGCCCAGACCACCGGATCGTAGTAGGTAACCTTGCCCATCAGCATGATCCCCCCCTTGCCGAAGAGGGGACTGGAGAGGGCCAGGTTAGTAACACTGGTGGAAATCCCCAGTTCCAGTTCCGTTTCCGTGGAAGAAGGTTTTTGGGATGCTACCTCCAGAAGCCCGGAGATGGTGTGGCCGTAACGGGCGGAAAAAACCCCGTGGGAAAGCTGGGCGCTCTTTACCATGCGGGGATCGAATATGGAAAAAGCGCCGCCCCAGAAGTAGGGCTGCTCAATATAGAAACCGTCCAGAACGGCGACGAGATCCCCCGGGTGTCCCCCCCGGATGCTCGGCTGGGCGTTGAACATATTGGCGTAGCCCACCCCGGGGAGGAGTTTGACGGCGGTCATCAGGTCCTCGATAATGCCGAGTTCCGCGACCTTCTCTATGTTTTTTTCCGAAAGGGCCACGCTGCGGCCGGTTCTGGTCTCGTTTACCCCGGGCCGGCTGGTCTCAAAAACCAGTTCCCGGTTCTCCAAAATCCCGGCCAGGCGCAGGCCCAGGGTAAA
>JAISWN010000089.1 GCA_031271075.1 Treponema sp. | reverse complement strand
ATCCCGGCCTCGGGGGTCAGCTCTTCCGCCTCCTTTGAGATGCTGGTCTGCCATATCCAGAACCGGCTCTACAATGAAGGCCGCGTCCCGGTGGAGCGGATGGCCCGGATCGGGCAGTTTGCGGAGAACGTCTACTGGGGAAAGGCGTCGGGCCTTCTGGATCAGATGGCCGCCGGTTTTGGCGGGCTTATCGCCATGGATTTTGAAAAGCCCGAAGCGCCGGTAGTGGAAAAGATACCCTTCGATTTTGCCGCCCAGGGTTACCGCCTGATCCTGGTGAACACCGGGGGAAACCACGCGGAACTTTCCGGGGAGTATTCCGCGGTTCCCGCCGAGATGAAGCAGGCAGCCCGGTTTTTTAACCGGGAGGTGCTGAGGGGTATTTCGGCGGAAGATCTGGCGAAGAACCTTCCCGCCTTGCGCGACCGCTGCGGGGATCGGGCGCTGCTGCGGGCCTTCCACTTTGTCGAGGAGAACCTGCGGGTTGACCGGGAAGCGGCGGCGCTTAAGGCAAATGATTTCCCGGCCTTTCTGCGGCATGTTACCGATTCGGGAAACTCATCTTGGAAATGGCTTCAGAATGTCTACGTTTCCTCCGACTGCGTCAAAAACCAGAGCGTTTCCCTCAGCCTGGCCCTGACGGAGATCTTCATCGAACACCATAAGCTGCGGGACAGGGCCGCCTGCCGGGTACACGGAGGCGGCTTTGCCGGGGTCATTCAGGTTTTCCTCCCCGCCGGGGAGGTGGAAGCATACCGGCGCTGGATGCAGGAGGCCTTAAGTCCCGCCGGCAACGCGGTTTTTGTCATGTCCATCCGGCCTTACGGAGTACTGGAAATTCTGTCTTGAGGCCAGGCTTGCTTTCATATTAGAATCGGGATTTGTTATGAAATTCGGAATTTGTACCAATATGCATGGAAACCGGGAAGATCCTGTGGGTAGTTGGATTATCGAGCGGGCGGCCCGGGACGGCTTCGATTATGTCGAACTCCCCCTTGCCCAGATAATGGACCTGGGACAGGATGAATTTAACCGGCTCTGCGATAAACTTTTATCCCTGGGCGTAAAGTGCCGGGGAAACAACAATTTTTTCCCCCCAGGCCTGCGGCTTACGGGGCCCCAGGCCGACGAAGCCGGGATCGGGGAGTATATCGAGGGGGCCTTGTCCCGCTCCCGCAGCCTGGGTGTAACAAAAGTGGTCTTTGGCAGCGGCCCGGCCAGGAACATTCCCCCGGGCTTTCCCCCGGATGAGGGAAAAGAGCAAATCATCAGGCTTTTAAGACGCGGCGCCCAGATCGCGGCGAAATACGGAATCAGCATTGTAATAGAGCCCCTTAACCGGGAAGAGTCCAATATAATCAACAGTTTTGAGGAGGGCTGCCGCATAGCAGCCGGGGTTTCCCGGGAAAATGTAAAAGTTCTGGTCGACTATTACCACCTGGTTAAGGAAAACGAACCCCTGGAACATATTTGTCAATGGGGCAAAGATTTCCTTTTCCACACCCATTTTGCCGGGGATGGGAGCGCCCGCAAGTACCCCGCCGCCGAAGGAAAAGAGGCGTATACGCGGTTCATGAAGGCGCTGAAGGATACCGGCTATGACGACACCCTGAGCCTTGAGGCCCGGGACGACGATCCCCTTTCCCACATGAAACCCGCCCTCCTCATGCTCCGGGAACTGTGGGAGGGCCTATAAGACCGCCGCCCGGGAATGGCGCGGGCGCTCCTCGGACTCCTATTTGAACAGGGGGTTTACCCCGGTGTTTTTCCCGTTTTCATCGTAACAGTAAAAACCCTTCCCGTTCTTTTTGCCCAGGAAGCCGGCGTTCACCATGCGGCGGAGCAGCGTACTGGGACGGTATTTTGGATCTCCAAAATCGTGGCGCAGGGTCTCCATTACCGCCAGGGCAACGTCAAGTCCCATAAGATCAATAAGCTCAAGGGGCCCCATGGGGTGATTAAGGGCAAGCTTTGCCCCGGTATCAATAGCTTCCACGGAACCAACCCCTTCTTCCAGAAGCTGGACCCCCTCATTTACCAGGGGATCCACCAGCCGGTTAACCAGGAAGCAGGGCATATCCTTTACCACGATGGCGGTTTTTCCCATCCGCCCCGCCATTTCTTTCGCCCGGGCCACGGTTTCATCGGAGGTGCTGAGGCCCCGGACAATTTCCACAAGCTTCATAACCGGGGCGGGGACAAAGAAATGGGCGCCGATGAACCTTTCCGGGCGGGAAACCGATGCCGAAAGGGCGCTGATCGAAATAGAAGAAGTATTGGAGGCCAGCATGGTTTTTTCATTTACCAGGGCGTCTATTTGCTTAAACAGGGCGCTTTTGACTTCGGCGTTTTCAAATACCGCTTCAATGACAATGGAACAATCCGCAGCCGCCCGCAGGGGGGCGGTTTCAATCCGTTTCATCATGGAAGCTTGATCATCGGCGCTTATCCTGCCCTTTTCCACACTCCGCTCCAGACGGCCTTTAATAGCGGCAATGGCCCTTTCCGGCGCTCCGTCCGCCGTATCAAAAAGATACACCTGGTATCCGCCCTGCAGGGCGGTCTGCGCTATACCGGAACCCATGGTTCCCGCTCCCGCGACGAAAAGTTTTTCCACAAAGAACCCCTTGTTAAAGTATTTCTTCAAAGATGATGCTGTTCCAAAATTTCAGATCTTGGAACAACGACATTGAATTTAGATACCTTTTACCAAAAACCGGGGTTTTAGGAAAGCCTCAGTTTTAAGAAAGCCTCCCTCATAGGGCAAATGAGGTACTCTTGTTAGTTATTATACAAATTTTTTATTTTTGTTGACAATCGCGGTTTGTATGGTATACTGAGCCAACATTATGCGGCAGGCGGATGCATTGCCTATTTTATGTTAAGGAGTTTACGGAATGAAAAAACAATTTTGTTTGTTAATCGTATTATCCGTGGTTTTCGCTTTCTCTGTTTTCGCGGGGGGCGGTGCCCAGTCAAAGGGTGATTCGGGTACCATCAAGATCGGCATGATTTTCCCCTTTTCGGGGGCCAATGCCGATCAGGGCGTGTTTAACCGGAACGGCGCCGAATTGGCGGTAGAAAAAATCAACGCTGCGGGCGGCATCAAGGCTCTGGGCGGAAGGAAGCTGGAAGTTCTTTTTTATGACAATCAGTCCTCTTCCGATACTTCCCGGGCTGTTGCCGAGAGGCTTCTTGCCGAGCATCCCGACCTAGTCGCCGTTCACGGCGCCTCCGCCAGCGCTTTCGTTCTTCCCATGCTTGCCACCTTTGAAAAAGCCCGGGTGCCTTTTCTTACCGCCCAGACCTCCCAAACCATTACCGGCCAGGGTTATGAGTATGTGTTTGCCTTCGCCGCCCAGAGCCCCCAGTTTGCCGCTACCCAGGTAGCCATGCTTGAGTGGCTGAATGACGCCTACAAAGTAGGCATTACCAAGGTCGGGCTGATTTATGAAGATTCCGAGTGGGGTCTGACCAATTCCCAGGCCGCCCGGGACGAAATCAAGAAGTCCAAGAATCTGACCCTTGCCTATGACAAGTCCTATCAGGCCAGTTCTTCGGATCTTTCATCCCTTATTGTCGGCCTCATGGACTCAGGCTGCGAAGCGGTATTCCCCACCAGCTATACCCAGGACGCCAAGCTGATTTTCAACACCATGGTTTCCTACAAGTATTCCCCGCTTATTGTCGGCGGCGGCGCGGGCTTCCTCTATCCCGTATTTGCCCGGGATCTTGGCCCCTTGGTAGACGGCGTTCTTTCCGTGGCTTCCCACAACTACGACGCGAAGTCCATCAGGCAGAATTCCCAGTTTGCCAATGTGGGCGAAGAGTATGAAACGAAATACAGGGAAATTATGCCGGAGCAGGGCGTCAGCGCCTTTAACGCGGTGTACCTGGTCGCCCAGGCTTTGGAAAAAACCGGTTCCACCGACACGGCCAAACTCCGGGATGCCATTCGGGCACTTACCATCACCTCCCTTACCCCCGGCGGCGGCCTGAATTTCGACAATACCGGCTGGAACAAGAATGGCGTCGCGGTTATGATCCAGTGGCAGAAGGATAAAGACGGTGTTTTCCGGCCCCATTCGGTATTCCCGCCTTCGGAAGCGACCGTAGAATTCCAGTTGACGGATATGCTTAAAGCAAGGGCAAAGTAGCTTTCCGGTTTATCTTTCATCCGTTTTATAATGTTCTCCGGTGGGCTAAAATTGGTCCGTACGGAGGACTTTTTATAATTTCACAGGAGTTTGCATGAATGCGTGGATAGTTGGGCAGGCTATTATTAATGGGTTCTTGGCGGGGGGCGTTTATTCCCTTGTCGGCGTCGGGATGACGATCATTTTCGGCGTCATGAAGATGGTTAATTTTGCCGCCGGTTCCTATCTTGTTTGGGGTATGTATTTTACCTATTTCTGGCAGTATGTTCTTGGGGGGAGCGCTTCTCCCTATTTGCTCATTCCCCTTGTGGTTTTATCAATGATCGTATTCGGATACGTCAGTTTTAAACTGACGGTACGGCGTGTTCTCAATACAAGCGACACTTCCTACATACTGATCACCGTTGGATTAATGTTCTTTTTACAGAATTTGGCCGAGACTTTTCTCGGAACGCGGCCCCTTTCGGTTTACGTTCCTGAAACATATAAAAACGGCTCCATCACCCTGCGGGCCCTGATAACCAGGATCGTTCCGTCCCTGGCGGATAACGCGGCCCTGGCCGCCAGCCCCCTGGGCTCCCTGAATCTTGGGTTTCCCCGGCTTATCGCTTTCGCCGTGATGCTGCTCTTGGTGCTGGGGGTAAACATATTGCTTACCAAAACCCTGCTGGGCAGGGCCATGCGGGCGACCGCGGAAAATTCCGAAGTTGCCAAAATGCTGGGGGTTGACGCGGAGCGGACCTACACCATTGCCTTTATCCTGGGCGTTACCCTGGCCGCGCTGGCCGGCCTTTTGGTTACTCCCCTGTACTACGTCAGTATTTCCGCAAGCGTGGCGTTCAGAACGGCTCCGCTCATGGTAATTGTTCTTGGCGGAATGGGGAGTATCAAGGGTTCCTTTTTCGGCGGCATACTGGTCGGCATTGTGGAAGCCCTGGTAACGACCCTTGTTGATACCCAGTTGAGTGTCGCGAGTATATCCATTTTGTTTCTCATTGTTATTTATCTAAGGCCCCAGGGCCTTTTCGGGAAAAAGATGAGGACCGCATGAAAGAACTGCTCGACAAATACATTTCCAAACAGTACAGAGTTATCTGTGTTTTTATCATCCTGTTGGTAATATTTCCGCCCATCAACATCGGCGCGGAACGCCTGGTGCGGCTGTTGGGCGGCATGTACCGGGGTAATTATATTATCACTATCCTTATCCAGTGCCTGGCCTTCGCGATTTTCGGGATATGCTGGAATATTCTGGGCGGTTACGGTGCGCAGATTTCCTGGTGCAGCGCCGCCTTTGTCGCCATCGGGGCCTATACCAATTTTATTTTCCAGCGTTTCTTTTCCTTGTCCCCCTTTGTTACCCTGCCCTTGGGGGTCGCGCTTTCCTTCCTTTTTTCAACGGCAATCGGTTACGGTACCTTCCGCCTGCGGGGGCCCTATTTCTCCATAGCCACCATCGCCTTTGCGGAGGCCCTTCGCTCAGCAATTCAGTATTTCGCGCCGATTACCAAGGGCGCCGCGGGAATCTATGTTACCTTCAAAAAAGACAGTTTCTGGGATTTAACGTTCAGGAACGACACGCCTTTTTATTACATCATATTTTTCCTCATGCTTCTGGCGATTTTCTTTTCATACCGGTTTACCAAATCCAAAACCGGTTATTATCTTTCCTGCATAAAGGGAGACGAGGACGCCGCCCAGTCTTTGGGAATCGAGACTTTCAGGGTAAAGCTCCGGGCCTTCCAGATAAGTGCCATGATGATGTCCGTTGCCGGCGCTTTTTACGGTTCCTTCCTTACCTACATTTCTCCCTTCAGCACGGCCAGTTTTGATCTGTCCATACAAATCGGGGTAGTCGCCATTGTCGGCGGAGTCAGCACCCTGTGGGGTCCGGTACTGGGGGCTTTTATCGTGGTTCCGCTTATTGAAATTACCGGAAAAATTCTGGGCCAGCGGGGAAGCAGCACGATTTTCTACGGCTTCCTGCTTATACTTATTGTTATATTTTGTCCCAGGGGGCTTATCCATCTCTTCTCCGTGTGGGGCAGCCGGCTTTTCAAGACCAGGCCCGGGAAAGACGCCGGTCAGGGCAATGGCATCAGGGATGGCATAGACAACCTGATCGGTAAGGCTCAAAAGGCATAAGGGAGGGCGGTAGTGGCTAAAATCCTGGAAGTAAAGGATCTTTCAATTTCCTTTGCGGGTATTAAGGCGGTTCAGCATTTAAGCTTTTCCATAGGGCAGGGGGAAATTTTAGGGCTTATCGGCCCCAACGGATCCGGCAAATCCACCACGGTTAATCTGATAGCCGGTAATTACCTGCAGGACGAAGGGGAGGTGATTTTTAACGGACAGCCGGTAAGCAAAAAATTGTCCATTGCCCGGCGGTCTCATCTGGGGATGGGGAGAACCTTTCAGACGCCCCGGCCTTTCGGTAATTTGAGCGTCTACGACAATGTATTTTCCATCTTTTTGCAGAAATACAATTTCAAGGACGCCGGCGTCAAGGCAGGGGAAATACTGGAACTCTCCCAGTTGGCTCCCCTGAGCGGCTTGGCCGCCAGCCAGCTTTCCATTGAAAAAAGAAAATGGCTGGATCTGGCCCGGGTTCTGGCAACGGAACCCGTATTTGTTATGATGGACGAAGTCATGGCGGGCCTGAACCCCCAGGAAATGCTTTCCAGTCTTGACTTTGTCCGGGAGATCAATAAACGGGGCATAACCATACTCTTTATTGAGCACGTCATGCAGGCGGTTGTTTCCGTATGTAACCGGGCAATCGTGCTGAACGAAGGCCGTTTTTTGTATGAGGGCGAGCCTCGGGAAGTGTTGGAGAATCCTTCGGTAATTGAAGCCTATATCGGGAGGAAGAGAAGTGCTAAAAATTGAAAACCTCAGCGCCGGATATGGCGATATGCAGGTCCTCTTTGATATTAACCTGAATGTGGAAGAGGGCGAAGTCGTCTCCCTGGTTGGTTCCAACGGGGCCGGTAAAACCACCCTTTTGCGCATAATTTCCGGTTTTTTGCCGGTAAAGGCGGGGACTATCAGCTACCTGAATCAGGATCTGCTTAAATATAAACCCCAGCGCCGGGCAGACCTGGGCATTTCCCATATTCCCCAGGGGCGGGGTATCCTGGGAACCCTCACGGTAAAAGAAAATCTTATCATGGGCGCATACCCCAAAAAAGCACGCAAAACCGTCAACACGGAAATTGAAAACGCCTATGCCCGGTTTCCGAAACTGGGGGAACGGCAGAACCAGATGGCGGGTTCATTGAGCGGCGGCGAACAGCAGATGCTGGCCATAGCGCGGGCGCTGATGATACATCCAAAACTGCTTATGCTTGACGAGCCTTCCCTGGGGCTTGCCCCCATCGTCGTTGAAAATATGTTTGAAATAATTGCCGGCATATCAAAACAGGAAAAGGTCAGTATTCTGATCGTTGAGCAGAACCTTATGCAGGCCCTTTCGGTGGCGGACAGGGCGTATGTTTTGGAAACGGGGCATCTGGTAATGCAGGGATCCGCCAGGGAACTGATGGAAAACAAGGATATTCAAAAGGCGTATCTGGGCCTTTAAGATCGGCTGCCAATGTTTAGAGTGCCATGATAGACGGTCGTAATTGCTGGGATGAGCGGATACTGAAAGGTATGACCGAAGTTTTATATTCGGGTCTAAAATTTTTCAGCTACCGCGATATGCCCCAAAGCCTGTACCACGGACTTGCCTCGGCTTGTGCGCGTTTTAAAGACAAGTCCGCGCTGGTGGATGATGGGGGGACAAGTTATAGCTACGCCGCCTTTGTTTGTCTGGTTGACCGCCTGGCCGCTTATCTTGCCGGAACGGGCGGCGTTCACAAGGGGGACCGGGTTGCCCTTGTTTTTTACAGTACCATAGAATTTTGCGCTTCCGTTTTTGCCCTCAGCAAGCTGGGGGCGGTGGCGGCGCTTATCCCCACCAAGTACAAGGAGGAGGAAATATTATCCCTTCTTGAAAAGTCGGGGGCGGCGCTGGTTCTATGCGATGAACATTTCGGGAGTTTTTTTAATAAATGGGAAACGGAAGGCCGCAGGGTGTTTTCCGGCCGTACTGATTCAGGGGAATCCGGTTGGCTTGAGCGCCTTGATAAGGCCGCCCCGGGACAAAACGGTACGGAGAACCCCCTGGGGGGGCTTGAAGATGATGCATTAATGCTTTTTACTTCCGGAACCACCTCCCGCAGCAAGGGAGCGCTGCTCAAAAATTACCACATCCTCCATGCGGTTTTGTCCTATCAACGGGTGCTGGATATAAGCAGCGAAGATCGGAGCGTTATACCAATCCCCATATATACCATAACCGGCGCCGTAGCCCTCCTGGGACTTTTCCTCCTAAGCGGCGGAACCCTCTGGCTGCATAAAAAATTCGATGCGGAACGGGTTCTTTCCTGTACGGCGGAGAACCGTCTGACCTTTATCCACGCCTCGCCGACGGTTTTTTCCCTGCTGCTGGATCAGCGGGATAGTTTTCCTTTTCTGCCTTCCCTGCGGGCTTTTGCCTGCGGCAGCAGCAATATGCCGGCGGAAAACATCAGACGCCTCAAACAATGGATACCCAATGCCGTATTCCGCACTATCTACGGCCTGACCGAAACTTCTTCGCCGGCTACCGTTTTCCCCTCCGATGCCGCCCGGAGCCCTTTTATCGGTTCCTCCGGGCTGCCCATTCCAGGGCTGGAGCTTAAAATTTGCGGGCCGGAGGGCGATGAGCTTCCGGCGGGCGGGGCCGGGGAGATTTGTCTCAGGGGGACGGCGGTTATCAGAAAATATTTTTTTGGCGGCGAAGATGCTTTTGCCGCCGGCGGCTGGCTGAAAACCGGCGACCTGGGTTATGTAAACGAACAGGGCTACCTTTATGTCGTAGACCGGATCAAGGATATAATAAACCGGGGAGGGGAAAAGATAGCCTCCTTTGATGTGGAAAACGCCTTGCACCGCATTCCGGGCATTATTGAGGCCGTCGTTATCGGCATACCCCATGCCCGGTACGGCGAGGAGCCTGCCGCCCTGATACGGCTGGAAAAGGGCTGTGACATTTCCGAAAATGAGATTCGGGAGATCCTGAAAAAGACACTGGCAAACTATATGGTCCCTGCTCAAATTCGTTTTGCCGATTCCATGCCCAAAACGCCCAACGGCAAGATTGATAAAAAGGGACTGCGCGCTTCATGGGCGCATAATCCGTAAACAAGGGAGATATAATGTTAAAGGCAAAATTTATCAGCGCCCGGGAAGCGGCGGAAATGTTTGAAGACGGAAAGACTGTCTGTCCTATCGCCATGACTCTGGTGAGCGCCAGCGAATCGATCTTGAAGGCACTGGAAAAGCGCTTTCTTGAGACAGGGCATCCGAATAACCTTACCCTGCTTCATTCCTGCGGGCAGAGCGACCGGCAGCGGGGTATTCAGCATCTGGCCCACGAAGGCTTTGTCAAAAGGATCATCGGTTCCCACTGGGGGCTCCAGCCCCGCTGGATGGATATGATCGCCGAGAACCAGGTGGAAGCCTACTGTATGCCCCAGGGACAGATTGCCCAACTGTACCGCAGCATGGCCTGCGGCCTTCCGGGCAAGATGTCCAAGGTCGGCCTGGGAACCTTTGTGGACCCCCGCCTCGAAGGTGGCAAGATGAACGATCGTACCCGGAACCTGCCCGATCTTGTTGATGTAATGACCTGGAAAGGGGAGGAGTACCTTTTCTACAACGCCATCCCCATTGACTATTGCCTGATACGGGGAACTGCCGTTGACGAAATGGGCAACCTGACCACCGACGAAGAGGCGATGAAACTGGAGGCGCTGGCCGGTGTGTTTGCCGCCAAACGCTTCGGCGGAAAAGTAATCGCCCAGGCCAAATACCGCGCCCAGACGGGTACGCTCAATCCCAAGTCGGTAACGGTTCCGGGGGTATTCATTGACGCGGTGGTAATCTGCGATAACCCGCAGGAAGATCACCGGCAGACCTCCTCGTGGTTTTTTGACCCCTCCTATTCCGGCCAGCTCAGGGTGCCGCTGACGGAAATTGAAGCCCCTCCGTTCAACGTGCGTAAATATATCGCCCGGCGGGCCTGTATGGAGATATACTCCGGGGCCATCATCAATCTGGGTACCGGTATACCCAACGATATGGTCGGCAAGGTTTGCAACGAAGAAGGCATAAGCGATGACATCATGGTTACCGTGGAATCGGGCATGTACGGCGGCGTTCAGGCGGGGGGCATTGATTTCGGCATAGCGCAGAATCTTTACGCCATGATTCCCCACCACGAGCAGATGGATTATTACAACGGTGCCGGCGTGGATATTACCTTCATGGGCGCCGGGGAGCTGGACGAGGAAGGCAATGTCAACGCCACCAAAATGGGAAAGCGCTGTACCGGGGCGGGCGGTTTTATCGATATTACCCAAAACGCAAAGAAGGTAGTGTTTTGCGCGGCCTTTACCGCCTCCGGCGCCGAGTATTCCTTTTCACCTGGGGGAATAAAAATCGAAAAGGAAGGCACCGTGCGGAAAATGGTAAAGAAAGCCGCCCAAATTTCGTTTAACGGTCCCGCTGCGAGGAAGAAGGGGCAGAAGGTCGTCTATGTTACCGAACGGGCTGTTTTTGAACTGAAAAGCGAAGGGGTGGTCCTGACGGAAATCGCCCCGGGCATCGACATGGAGAAGGATGTGCTTGATCTGATGGATTTCAGGCCCCTTGTCAGCAAGAATCTGAAAACCGGATCAGCGGATCTGTTTAAAGACGGTCCCTTTGGGCTGAGAGATACTATTTTTGCGCGTAAGGCCTAGCAGTTTGCTGCGCTTCACGTTTAAAACAGAGTCATAGGAGGAAAAAATGGGCAGACTGGATGGTAAAGTCGCCATTGTTACCGGCGCGGGCCGGGGGCTTGGAAAGGGCATCGCCCTTAAACTCGCCATGGAAGGCGCCAAAGTGGCGGTGGCCGATGTTGTTATGGAGAACGCCGATTCCTGCGTGCGGGAAATAAAGCAGGCCGGCGGTTCGGCGTTCGCGGTTCCCGCCAATATCGCCAAACTTGATGAGGTAAACAGGCTCTTTGAAACGACGGTAAAGGAATTCGGCCGCCTGGATACGGTGGTTAACAACGCGGGCATCAACCGGGACGGCATGCTCCACAAAATGAGCGATGAAAACTGGGAGACGGTTATAGCGGTAAATCTTACCGGAACTTTCTACATGACCCGGGAAGCGGCAAAACGCCTGCGGGAACAAAAAAGTGGCGCCATAATCAATATTTCATCCATGAGTTGGAAGGGTAATCTGGGGCAGGCAAATTACGCGGCTTCCAAAGCCGGCGTGGTCGGGCTTACCCTTACTGCGGCCAGAGAGCTTGCCCGGAATCACGTTACCGCCAACGTAATCTGCCCCGGTTTTATTGATACCGACATGACCCGGAGCATGAGCGAAGAGGGCTGGAAGATGATGGTAAGCAAGGTGCCCATGGGTTTTGCCGGTACGCCCGCCGATGTGGGAAATATGGCCGCTTTTTTGGCGTCTGATGAGGCGTCCTACATTACCGGGCAGATCATTGAGGTTTCCGGGGGAATGGTTATCTAGAGTCTGGCCCTAATGTAGACACATTATGGACAGACTCTATCTAGTGCCGGCGGGGTATTAAACCCCTCAGCAGGAATGAAGATCAAGGAGTTGAAAAGAAAGATGGAAAAAATTGTACTGGTAAGCGGCTGCCGCACGGCCATCGGGACTTTTATGGGAAGCCTGAGCGGGGTGGATCAGATAGATCTGGGGGCCGTTGCGGTTAAGGAAGCGGTTAAGCGGGCGGGCATAAGCCCTGAAAAAGTCGATGAAGTTATTGTCGGCAATGTGGGGCAGATCGCTCAAAGCGGCTTTATCGCCCGGGCGGTTTCACTAAAGGCCGGCCTCCCCCGGGAGACCACCGCGTACAGCGTAAACCGTCAGTGCGGTAGCGGGCTTCAGGCCCTGGTTGACGCCATGCTGGAAATTCAGACCGGAAACGCCAAGGTCGTGGTCGCCTGCGGCACCGAGAATATGTCCCAGTTGCCTTATTATATCAAAGGCGCCCGGGCTGGGCTGCGCATGGGGCATCAGGAACTGGAAGACGGCCTGATAGATATTCTTACCTGGCCCCTGGGGCCCTACCATAACGGCATGACCGCCGAAGCGGTAGCGGAAAAATTCAAGATCAGCCGAGAAGAACAGGACGCTTTCGCGCTGGAAAGCCAGCGGCGGGCCATTGCCGCGATTGACGCGGGGAAGTTTAAAGAAGAGATAATCCCGGTTGAAGCCGCCAGGGGAAAAGATAAGTTTGTCTTTGATACCGATGAGCATCCCCGCCGGGGTCTGACCATGGACAAGCTGGCAAAGCTGCGGCCAGCCTTCAAGGAAGGCGGTTCCGTTACCGCCGCGAATTCCTCCGGCATTAACGACGGCGCCGCCGCGGTTGTCATGATGTCAGAAAGTGCCGCAAAAGAACTGGGGCTTAAACCGCTGATGGAACTGGCCTCTTGGGCGGTAGCCGGCTATGACGATATACTTATGGGTTATACGCCCTATTTCTCCACCAGGAAACTGATGGAAAAGACCGGCCTTGGCGTTGAGGATTTTGATCTTGTCGAACTTAACGAAGCCTTTGCCTCGCAAAGCGTGGCCGTGGTGAGGGATCTGGGGCTTGATCCGGCGAAGGTTAATGTCAACGGCGGCGCCATCGCCCTGGGACACCCCGTAGGCGCTTCAGGCTGCATACTTCCGGTAAAGTTGATGTACGAAATGAAGCGGAGCGGCGCCGAAACCGGCCTTGTTGCCATGTGCATCGGGGGTGGGCAGGGCATATCGGCCTTCTTCAGGAATCTTCAGTAACTGCCTCAAGCAGCCGGCCGGGCTGTGCACTGATGGAAGAACCGCCAGTACCTGAGAGCGAAGGAAAGGAAGTCCTGGAGTTAAGCGAAACTTTTTCTTGAGGAACCGGATGCCGCGTACCTGCGCTACGAAAATTGAGCGCGTCCGGGTCTGTGGGGGTCCGCCCTGGATAAAGCATAGAAACAAGAATTTAACCACGGAGTACGCGGTTTTCACGGAGAAAAGCCGGATTTGTAACAAAAACTCCGCGAAACTCCAGGGCAAACTGCCCAGGCAATTGCCAAGGCAACTGCCAAGGCAATTGCCAGTCCTCCGTGGGTTTCTTTATCCTTTTGTAATTGCTCATATCCATCCTTTTAGATAAATCAGGCTGCTAGAATTCTTCCGAGCATATACGCATATCCTGAATACGAACCGGGACATCCCGCTCAACGAGCTCAAAAGCCTTGTGGAGTACCGATTCGCCGAAGCTGCGGGAATTGGAAACCAGGGCGCCGCCCAACTGGGCGAAGGAAAGGGAATCCTGCAGATCCACTTCCGCTATACTCATATTGAAGCGCCGTTGGAGTTTGTCCTTTACCGAGCGGATTATGCGCCGTTTCTCTTTTATGTTACCGATATCGGGGATCTCAAAGATCATCTGTATCATGGAAACAATCATAGTGGGGAAAATATACTGTACCATATCGATGCATGCAATGGATCCGCCGCGCCGCCTGTTCCTCCTCCTCTTTTTCGCCCTTTCCTTCCCGCTGACCCCTGACGAGACGGACCCTGCCGCGCCGGTTCTGGATGTGGAAGCCGGCAGGAGAAAGATCACCGGCGAGGCCCGGTCGGAACTGATGTCCACGCGGCTGGGGGATACGGATGTATCGCTCTATACGGCCGGTTCCTGGAAGGCCGAAGTCACGGCCGGCATGGGTTTTGCCCTTACCCCTCTGGGCCTTCAGGGGATCTTCGGGAATTCCCCCCTGCTCTTCACCCAGGAGGCGGATCTGACCCTTTCCCTCTGGATCCGGGATCGCTGGTTTGTGGAGGCCGGTTTTCTGGACGACTACGATCTCAACACCTACCGGGCAGGTTACCGGGGCAAGGAGGGGGAAGCGATCCAGTACCTGGGCTTCGGCAACACGGGGCTCGACTTCCCCCGCTTTCCCTACCTGGATCTGGGAGGTGAATCGCCCTCTTCCCTGGGGGTGTACGGCAAATTCGGCGGGGGGAACCTGACTCTCCACAGCCTTTTCCGCTACGACCTTAGCGCTCGGGAGGAACGGGTCTTCGTGGGGGACCGGGAACGAAGCTACGCCTTTAGCTCCCCGGAGAAGCCCCTGAGGGGGCGTTCCTTCGTGCTGCCCGACGATAACCTGGACAGCCCACCCCGGGTGTACCTTCAGGACAGGCAGGGGGATCTGCGGGACAGCCAGGGGAGGCGCTGGCGTCTTGCGGAGGCCAGCGAGTACGGGGCCAGCGCCGTACTGGGCCTGGTGGAACTGGGCCGTAGCCCGGAAGGGATGGTAGCGGCGGCTTACTCGAAGGGGGGGGATACCAGGCCCTGGGAGTCTTCCCTGGGGATGTACGCCAATCCGGCTTTGACGGGGGGCGGATCGGCGCCCGGTACCGGAAGCGGCTTTCTGGGGGAGGCCAGCGGCTGGTTTGGGGAGAACATCGACCTTTCCACCTACCCCCAGCCGGGAAACGACGGCTCCCCCTCCTCCCCTGCCGCCCCTAACGGCGCCCGCCGGCCCGGGGCGGTGGACATCGGCGGAACCAGGGCCCTGGTCTTGCTGGAAGGGAGGGGTTTTTCCCCTTTTGAAAACCTGGGCCGCTACGAGGCCCCCTCCGGCAGTTCCGCCGGCGCTTCCCTGGTACGCCTTTCCAGCGGGGAACGGATCGGGGGCTACGAGATCCTTCCCCTGGAAGAGCGGGCTGTTTCCCCGGAGCTTCCCCTCTACGCGGCGCCGGAGAGACGCCGGGGGCTCTACGAATTGAGCCCCGCATCCCCGCCTTCCGGCCGCCGTTCACCGGCCCGGCGCTGGCCTTTGGCCGGGGATTACCCGGAACTGTACCTGCCGGGGAAGGGAAAATTTACCGGCGACCTGGGGCTGCGTTTTACCGGCTACGGGAAGGCGGGTTCCTACGAAATCGGAACCGACGTGGTCAGCGGTTCGGTCCGGGTAATCCGGGGGGGCATGGAGGATCCCCGTTTCCGCTACGACGAGTCAGGCGGCATGGTCACCCTGGAGATTCCCGCATCCTTCAGCGAAGTTATCCGGATCAGTTACCTGAAGAAAAGCGCCGACCGGCGGCTGGGCAGTCTGGCGGCGGGTATGGGGGTGGTATACCAGGACGCCGGCCCCTTTTCCGCCCAGGCGGGGCTGGGTCTCCGCTGGAACCTGACCGGGGAAACCTACTCCGGGGAGGGGATGTCGAACCCGGGAACCGTGGGTTTTGGGGCCGGGACATACTGGACTTACGACCGCCTCAAGTTCCAGGTAAGCGGCGGCCTGGGGTTTGATCATCCCGATACTACCGGCCTCTACCGGGCCGCCGGCATGGAGGGGAACGAGATTGTCCTGTCCATGCCCGCCGGGGAGGCTTTCATCTCCGAGGCCCCGGCGGCCAATCCGGGAAGGCAGGATCTGGGGCGGGAAAAACGGGCCCCCCTGGTCTACCGGAACTACCTGGAAAACGGGATCGGGGGCGCCAGCCTTATGAACATAGACTGGGGAGGGGCTTCCGTGGTACCGGGCAAGGAGGGGCCTTACCCGGCAAGGGATCCGGCCCTCCCGGCAAACAGGGTGCTGGCTGCGGAATTCGATCTGGAGGCTCCGGGAAACTGGACCGGCTTCCAGGTTCCCCTGGGGGACGAAAAGGATCTGCTGGAATGGGGGACGGAACTGGCGGTTCCCTTCCGGTTTTACCGCTTTTCCGACGGTTTTTCCGACGGCTTGGCCGACGGCTCGGCGAACTTCAAGGTGCTGCTTCAAATCGGAACCCTGGCGGATAAGGACAGGGGTTTTGCGGAGAACCCCGCCCTGGTCATGGAAAAGACCCTCTACCCCCCCGATCCTTCCGCTCCTTCGGCCCGGAATCCCGCCTCCTTCAACGAAAGCGCCCGGCTGGCTATCATCCGGCTTACCGAGGATGAGCGCCGGAAGATCAAGGGGGCCAATTACCTGCGGCTTCTGATAGTCAACACCGGCACGGTTCCCCGGTCTTTTTCCGGCCGGGTGCTGCTGGCCCCTCCCATCCTGCGGGGCGCCCGTTTCCGGCCAATCCTGGTGGAGGGCGGGATCATCCGGGCGGCAAACGATCTGCCAAGCCCTTCGCCGGGCCCGTCGGTGGCGGCTTTGGAAGGGCGGGACAGTTCCCTGGAGGCAAAATACGGAGATCTTATCCGCCGGCTTCACGATTCCGGGGGGAACCAGCGGGTGCTGGAAGTGGGCTGGGAAGCTCTGGAGGCGGGGCAGTCCGCGGGGGCCGACGGCAGGTTCGGCGTCCTCCCCCTGGCGGATTACCGAACCCTAAGCTTTTTTGTCCGGGGGCCGGAGATTAAGGACGGCGGTGCCGGGGCTGCGTCCCCAGCCGCGGGGCCCGGCGGGGGAACCCTGCGTTTCATCCTGGCCGGGGGTTCCGAATCCCTGGGGAAAGACGGGGAGATTGCCCTGGACGCGGAGATACCCCTTTCGGCCTTCAGGGGCGGGGAATGGTCCAAGGTGGAGCTTCATTACGGGGCCGGCGGCTCCCTGGTAAAGGTGGAAGGGAACGCCGTTCCCCAGGCCCGGCTGCAATACCGTCCGGGCGTCCAGGGAAGCGATGCCGGGGGGGGAAGAAGCGGCGCCGAGATCGCGGCGGGCAGGGTTTCTTACGCCGCCATCTTTGTAAGCCCCGCTTGGGGAGGCCCCACATGGGGTACATTCGCCCTGGATGAAATAATTCTGGAAGATCCCTCCCCCCTTTACCGCTACAACGGAGGGGCCGCCGCCCAGTGGAACCATCCCGGCGAGCTACTGGGCTTCCGGGGAAGGCCGGCCCTCTCGGATCTTTCCCTCAACGCCGCCATGGAAACCACCCTCCGGGGAGACCCCTTCACCGAAGAGGCGGAGAATTCGGTCATGGCGGCGGGCAGATCCTCCGGCGAGCTGAGCCTTTTCGGAACCCGGCTCAGGGGGAACCTGGGACTTTCCCTGGGGAAAAATTCTCCGGGACGGGGCGGGGAACGGATCAGGGACTGGAACGCCGGTCACGGGGTTTCCCGTTCCTTCGGCCCCTTAAGCTTCCGGGAGTCCTTCGCCGATTCCCCGCCGGATAAGGCCATGAACCATGTCCTGGGGATCGAGCTTAACCTGCCCCTCAGTTCCCGCCTTGAGGGGGAGGCCCTTTACCGGGAGGAAACCCTGGACCGGAAATGGAACGCCGCCCTGAACTTCGATCCTAAAAAATTCTCCCGAACCCCGGGAGCCCTGATCCCCTCGGTCTCCCTTGGCGGACAGGCGGCCTGGTCGGAGAACACCGGGGAGCCGGAAGACTGGCTTTCCAGCTACGGGGAAACCTGGGGAAAAAGCTGGGCATACCTGGCGCCGGATCTGGGGGAAGGGACAAAGAGGCGGGATCTCCGGGGAACTTTCAGCATACGGGAAGAGGCCGGCCCGGTGGGGGCCGAACTTGGCCTTGAGGGGCTTTCGGCCTTTTCCCGGCCCGGGGGCAGCACCCAGTCCTCGGGAATAGCCCGGCTGGACATCCCGGTAAGCGTAAAATCCTACCGGATTGTCTTCCGGGGGGAACGGGCCTACCAGCGCACCCTGCGTTACACCGGAGACAACGCCCTGGACGATCTGGGTAAGGCCAGGGAAAACCTGGCCGGCGCCCTGCCCCTTTGGCGGAGCGCCCCCTTTTACTCCCTCTTTGGGGAAGATCTGGGAGATACCCTGGACGAAATCGCCGATTCGTCTTCCGGGCATCTCCACGAGTACAGTTCTTTCCGGGACGGGGCCGGCCTCAGCTTCACCCTGCCGGACCGCTTCGACCTGAAATCCCTCATTGTCCCCCATAATCTGAGCTTCCGCTTAAGCCGGACCCTGGAACGGAAGCTGGACACCCGTTTTGATATGCTTAGCCTGAACTGGGATCTGGGCTTTTCCGGGGTTAATCTCTTCGGCGCCCAGGGAGTTTCGCCCCTCTTCCGGTTTTACCGGACCGATGAATTTTCCCACCGCCTTGAGGGGGTAATCGCCTTTCCCCGGAATGAAAGGACTTCCTGGCGGATCCAGTCCTCGGTAAAAATGGATCTTTTCGGCTTTACCGGCGCGGAACTGGGTCTCTCCAACACCTTCACCGCCGCCGGCGCGGGTAAGCCCCAATCCCCTTCCCCCCAATGGCTGGAAAGCCTGACCCTGGACTGGATCGTGCCCACCAGGAGGAGCCTCCTCAGCGTGGTCTACGATTTCTTTACCCGTGCCCTCAGAACCCAGGGTTCCTGGCTCAGTCTCGCGGAAATTCCGAAACTGGAATACGAGCAATTACGGAAGGAAAGCCTGGAACTGGCCTTGGACTACTCGGGGGAGTATCTGAAAACCGCCCTTGGCCTGCGGCATGAATCGATCCTGCGGATTACCGGAAGGCTCAAGCTTTCGGTGTTCGCCAAAGTGGAATGTTCCCAGGATTCAAAAACGGAGATCCTCTCATTCCTTGGGCTCATCGGAACCAGCCTCAGCCTCAGTTTCTAGGGCTTCGTCATCCTCCGCCGCGTCCTGTTTCATCTTGCTTATAATATCCTGAATCCGTTCACGGTTTGCCGGGCTGAGTTTTTCATCCGCCGCCAGGTTCTCCAGGGCCTCTATATCGGTAAAATCACTTGAAACCGCCCCCTCCAGCTCCGTAAGACCCTCGGGATTTTCGCCGTCCGCGATAAGCAGGGCCCGGGCAAGGCCGAACCGGATGTCTTGCCGTTTCAGATCCGCGCTGTCCTGGGAAAGTTCGTTTAAGGCCGCGCGGTACTCCTCTATAGCCTTCGCGTAGAGTTCCGCGGCCTCCAGAGTCTGGGCGTATTCGTAACGGGCCTTAGGATCGGAATTATTGAGGAGGAATTTGGCGTAAGTATCCACAGCTTCCACCTTCCCCTGGGCCTTCTGCGCGCGGGCGTAGAGCAGGAGGGCGTCCTTGTTCTCCTCCAGGGCATAGGGATTTTTCAGCAGGGTATTTTCCGTCTCTTCGAATTTTTTTATGGCGAAAAGCACCAGGGCGTAGTTGTAGCCGTCGTCCGCGCTTTCCGGGATCAGGGCCAGTATCCGCTGGTAGTACTGTTCAGCCTTTTCAAGCTCGCCGGTTTTGATCCGGGTATAAGCGGCGGCCTTAAGGGCCATGGTATTATTGGGATCCCGTGCCAGTATCCGGTCAAAAATAGCCGCCGCTTCCCCGTAGCGGCCCGTTTCAAAGGCTATCCGCCCCAGGTTATACTCACTGGCAATCTTGGTCTTGTCCGCCGCCTTGGCCCGGTTAAGCCAGCGTTCCGCCTCTTCAAATTTACCCAGTTCGAAATAGGCCATGCCAATGCTGTAATACTCTTCCGGGGAAGCGCCAAAGCTGGCGCAAGAATTGTATGAAAACAGATACATGATAAAGAGGGCGCCGGCGGCAAAAACACCGCCCCTTTTCTTTTTCAACCGGGAAAAACCATCCCTTCCTTTCGGTTTCGGATATAGACTCATTTATTTGTTAACAGATCCTGGGCCGGGTGTAAAGCACCGTGTCTTCGATTTTCCGGAGTTGGGCACGGTACAGCCGGGCGATGTTGTCCCCGTAATCGGCGATAAGCTGGATGATATTCCGGGGATAAAGCTCCCCGTCTTTGCCGTTGATCCGGTCTCCCGCGTCCCCCAGGCCCGGCATGATATAGGCCGCCTCGTTCAGCACCGGGTCCATCCAGAGGGTGTAAACCTGGCAGTTCTCCAGGGCCCGTACCACCCGGAGCGCCCCTTTAAGGGCGGCGATGACATTGAAAAATTGTATGGATCTTGGCTTTATCCCCTCCTCCAGGAGGTACTTTACCACCGTTACCAGGCTGCCGCCGGTGGCGTTCATCGGGTCGGCGAAAACCAGATCCTTGCCGTCCAGGGCTTTCAGATCAAAAAAGGATCTTTCCAGGTCCAGGATGTACTCCATGTCGTACTCGTGTTTCCGCTCGTCCCGTTTGATCCGGAACATGGCGAAGGGGGTTACGTAGGCGTGGGAAGAGTACTCCTCGATCTCCTTGGACATAATCATCGAAGGGAGCAAGGCCCCCCGAAGCATGACGCACATGACGGTGTTCTCGATTAAGTCGTCGATGTTGGTGATCTTGTGAACCGCGAAATTCTGCACCGGCGCCGTTACCGGGGTCTTCACGATAAGGTAATTCTTGCTGCTCCCGGTTCTGCCCCCGTAGGC
>JAISWN010000358.1 GCA_031271075.1 Treponema sp. | reverse complement strand
AGCCCGTCCTGCCCGGCGGTTTTGCCCTTGCCGCGTTCGGCGCTTCGGTGGAGTGGTTTTTGGACGAGGTGGGCCCGGAGGACGCCTTTGCCGCGATTGCCGCAACCGCGGGCTATGTCCGGGAAAAACTTGCCGATCTGGAAGGGCTTAGGCTTATTACCCCGGCTGAATTTGCCGGGCTTGTTTCCGTCCAGGTTCTCAAAAAGGATCCAAAGGAACTCCTGGCCTATCTCGCGGAAAAGAAGATCTTTGCCCGCACGGTGGATCCCTTCGGCTATGTAAGATTTTCCTTTTCGTATTTCAACACCCCGGAGGAGGCGGACAGGCTGCTTGACAGGGTTAAGGAATTTCTCTGTTCCTAAGGGCCCCTTGTATTCATCCGTTCCGTCCCGGCATCTTTCCTGACTTGCAAGCTAGCCACAGGCTAGCAGAGAACCAACCGGGTTCTCGAACAAGCCGATTATAGACAGACACCGCTTAACGGAAAGAACTGTTTGATATATTTCATTACACTTTTGTTATAGTCCGGACATTTATAATTTAACTCCCTTGACACATAACCTGTTGTTTCCTGAAATATATTGCAGCATAGTATCAATGAATCCCATACATCATCCTTTGAACCATTTTTATATGTCGCCGTTATTGTTTCCCACAATTCCTTTGAAATATATTTATCCAGATATTTATACGCTTTTCCAACACTTACTGAAAAAGACGTTTCTATACCAACTTTCCATGAAACCATTATGAGCATTTGTTCCCTCATCATATTCAAATGTTTTATGGCATATAACAATTCACCCCTGCACAAACCTTTTGTAACATAAGTTGATAACCACCAAAATTCATTGCAGCAATCGTCTATAAATTCAAATGACGGTCTTTTTACATGATAATCTATATCTGATGGTTCATTAAGCCGGGGACATATATTATCTTTATCTAAAATAATCTTTGTTAGTGAGTCAGCCTTATCAAAATATTTTTCTATTTCATTAAAAGGTATTAATGTAAGATCTATTCTGTTTCCATCCTCGTACTGCATAAGATAACTAAACCAATTCCCCAGGATTGGGGGAAACATGGTCATAGCTTCCGGTTTTTGCATAATAACCCTTTTACCAAAAACATCAAGCCAATTATCATTGTTTTTATATTTTTCCATGTCGGTTACAATAAAACGAATATCAAAGTCCTGGAATCTGTCCTTGGGGGCGTTTTTGTTTAACCTTGACCCTTCCATTGTAACAAGCCGGACACAATCATCATTTTTTGCAAAAGTTATTATTAAATCCATCATCTCCTGTTCGTTTCTCATTTGTTTCTCCGTTTTTATGCGCCGATACGTATTTGATGAACCCGCTTTCGCGGGGGGAGCCTTGGGGCGTAATCCTGGGTATTAAACCCTGAGTCTAATACCTTACCAAAACAACATACCCCGCTGCTTGCGTATTCCCCCCGCGCACGTTCCCGCCATTAAACCATTAACGTCAATTACAATATTTTCATAATCCATATCTTTTGTCAATAGAGTTGTTCAGACATAGAGTTGTTCATAGGGTTGTTCATAGGGTTGTTCAGAAACTTCAGTTTCTGTAGAACTAAAGGTTCGCCAACAACCGCTAAAAAACAGCAAAATGCGTCAGACTTTAGCCTGTGCATTTTGCAGGAATTGCAAGCCGGCCACAGGCCGGCAGAGAAGCAGCCGGGTTCTCGGAACAGGCTCATGTGTTTATCCTGCCCTGAACCAGGGTTCCCTTGAGTATTTTTCAAAATTCGGTTAGTTTGGGAAAAGCCTCTCTTTTATCCAGGATCCTGTTGCCAGGGAGGCTTTGAATCCCGCGCAAGGAAGGTCTTGATGAATGGCGCTATCGAAAATTTAAAAACCCGGGGCTTTCTGCGGCAGTGTACCGACATTGAGGGCCTTTCCCGCCTGATGGACCAGGAGCCGGTAACCTTTTACGAGGGGACCGATCCTACCGGCGGCAGCCTGCATATAGGCCACATGGTTCCCTACTTCGCCTTCCGGCACCTGCGGGACGCCGGGCACAAGGGTCTTGCCCTGCTGGGCGGCGGCACGGCCCGTATCGGCGATCCTTCGGGCAAGACGGAGATGCGGAAGATGCTGAGTTACGAGCAGTTGGACAGGAACACCGAAGCCATCCGGGACCAGCTTGACAAGTTTGTCGGCTTTGACGGCGACGGCGCCCGGCCGGTGAACAACAAGGACTGGCTTGCGGAACTTAACTACATCGACTTTCTGCGGGAAATCGGGAGCCATTTTTCCGTTAACCGGATGCTCAGTTTCGAATCTTACAAGATGCGGCTGGAAACGGGCCTTTCTTTCCTTGAGTTTAACTACCAGCTTCTACAGAGTTACGATTTTCTGGAACTCTACCGCCGTTACGGCTGCCGCCTACAGATCGGCGGGGACGACCAGTGGGGCAACATTGTCGCCGGGGCGGAGTTGATCCGCCGTATCGAGGGGGCGGAGGTCTTCGGTATCACTTTCCCCCTGGTGACCACCGCGGACGGCAAGAAGATGGGGAAGACCGAGAAGGGCGCTTTGTTCCTGGACCCGGCCCTTACGAGCCCCTACGATTTTTTCCAGTACTGGCGGAATGTGCAGGACGCGGATATCCGCCGTTTCCTTTTGATGTTTACCTTCCTCCCGGTGGAGGAATGCGAGCGGCTTAGCGCGCCGGGCAAAAACCCCAACGAGGCCAAGGAGCGGCTTGCCTGGGAACTGACCGCCCTGATCCACGGCAAGGGGGAAGCGGACAAGGCTCTGGCCGGGGCCAGGGCCGCCTTTGGCGGGAAGGGGGGGGATCGAGCCGCCATGCCCCAGGTGAAGCTGCCCCGGGCCAGGTTCGAGGCGGGCTACAATGTGGTGGATCTCTTTGCCGACTCAGGGCTCGTGCCCAGCAAAAGCGAGGGCCGCCGGCTGGTCCAGCAGGGCGGGGCTTTCGTCTCCCCCGGAGGCGGCGTGGACGCTGAAGGCGGCCTGGAAGCGGTTGGCGATCTGGCCGCCCTTATCGGCCTTGACCGGCTGGACAGCTCCGGGGAACTGGTCTTGCGGGCGGGAAAGAAGCGTTACTGCCGGGTACTAGTATCCCCACAACTATGAAAGTGCGGCTTTGTTTCCCGGCGGGAAAACGCAAGGCTTGGCAGAGCGCAAGGGATAGAAGCGGAAATCCCGCAGACCCCCACAGGGGGTCGAGGAATTGAAGCGGATAGCCCGGTTCCCGCCATAGG
>JAISWN010000334.1 GCA_031271075.1 Treponema sp. | reverse complement strand
CACATTCAACGCGGTAAGAGATGTGGACTATATTTACAGAACAATTACTATGTCTCTATCTGGCGAAAAAAAGAAAGCCTACGGAGATGTCCTGGATGCATATACTTATACAATCTTGTCATTAGATCATAGGTTGGGCGATGCAATTCTTAAAGATATTGGTGATCTTCGGGCTAAATCTGGAACAAACGATGTTGTAACCCTGGCTAACATGGTACGGTACAGCAATAGAGACATATTTTTGCCGCTCTTTTGACCGGCAGGAAAAATATCTTTGCCACCGCACGCCGCGGCCTCTCACTTAACGTCGCCGATATTGCTCGGAGGCGCAGGGGTGACTCCTATGATTTTGTCAAGGGGAATTTGATATTTTCAAATTTTATCCCCGCCGCTCCTGATCCTGTTATGCGCTCATTACTCCTTCGGTCAAACAGACCGGATCATCCCGTGTTCCTTTCCACGGACGCGGCTTATACTCGGTTCCGTTTTTCAGCATCGAGGTTGTTAAACAAGTCTCTTATGATTGTCCTTTTCTAACAGTGTCCGGGTAAAGTCCATCCGCCGCAAATGGCGTCCTACGGATAACAAACAGATAGGGCTCCGTGACCTTTATTCTATACACCCATCATGATAAAATAGACGCAATATTACATTCCAGGAGCGTTCATGCCGGATCAGGAAAAAACTCCCGTTAGAAGGGTATTTGTTGAGAAAAAAAATGGTTTTGATATTGAGGCCCGCCGTTTGCAGTCGGATATCGCCGGCTTTTTGGGAACCCAGTACCCCCAGTTAGCCGCCCTCAGCCGCCTCCGTATCCTCCAGCGCTATGATGTTGCCGGGCTCAGGGAAGACCAGTTCCAAACCGCGGTAAACATGGTTTTTTCCGAGCCCCAATGCGATACGGTGTATTACGGTGAGGCCCCCTGGAAGGTTCCCTCCTCAGAGGCGGCAAGGGACAGTGTGGTTTTTGGTATTGAGTACCTGAGCGGTCAATACAACCAGCGGGCCGATTCGGCGGAACAGTGCGTGGAATTGGCGGTGGGGGTGCGGCCCCAAATACGGACCGCCCGGATTTTCGTGCTGGAAGGCTTCGGGGAACGCTCCGAAGGCGGCGCCCGGGAAGCGGTTATACGGTATCTGATCAACCCCGTGGATTCCCGGATAGCCGATCCGGGTTTGCCCAAAAGTATGGAGGATACCGGATCGGAGGCCGGCGATGTCCCGGTTCTTACGGGCTTTTCCGCCGCCGGCGAAGACGTCCTGGGGGATATGGCCGGGCAGTACGGCCTTGCTATGTCCGCCGGGGATCTTCTCTTTTGCAGGGACTACTTCCGCGGTATAGGCCGGGACCCAAGCCTGGCGGAATTACGGGTCCTGGATACCTACTGGTCCGACCACTGCCGGCATACTACCTTTACCACCGCTCTGGATGAAATTCAAATTGACGACGGTCCTCTGAAAAACGCCCTGGCCCTCTACGAAGAAGCCCGGCGGGAAGTTTACGGCGAAGAGATGAAAACACGGAAGCGGACCCTGATGGACCTTGCTACCATCGGAGCCAAGGTTTTGAAAAAACGGGGGTTCCTGGACGATCTGGATGAATCCAGGGAGATAAACGCCTGTTCCGTCAGGGTAAACGCCGAATTTTCCGATACGAACGGGAAAAACAGAATTTCCGAACCATGGCTCCTCCTCTTTAAGAACGAAACCCACAACCATCCCACGGAGATAGAACCTTTCGGCGGGGCGGCCACCTGTCTGGGTGGGGCGATTCGGGATCCCCTGTCGGGACGGGCCTATGTTCACCAGGCCATGCGGGTCAGCGCCGGCGGCGATCCCCGGCAAAGCCTTTCCGAAACCCTGCCGGGAAAGCTTCCCCAGATCAGGATAGCCCGGGACGCCGCGGCGGGGTACTCCTCCTACGGCAACCAGATCGGCCTTGCCACCGGGCAGGTGGCGGAATTCTACCATCCCGGTTTCCTTGCCAAGCGGATGGAACTGGGGGCGGTTATTGCCGCGGTTCCCGCCGCCTGGGTGCGGCGCGAGGAGCCGGAGCCGGGAGACCTGGTACTCCTGGTGGGGGGCAAGACGGGCCGGGACGGCATAGGCGGGGCAACCGGTTCCTCCAAGGTTCATACCGGGGAATCGGTGGAGACCGCCGGGGCGGAGGTGCAGAAGGGGAACGCAGTGGAGGAACGCAAACTCCAGCGGCTTTTCCGGAACCCTCAGGTTACCGCCCTCATCAAGCGATGCAACGACTTTGGCGCCGGGGGCGTATCGGTGGCGGTGGGGGAACTTGCCCCGGGGCTCGACATCAACCTTGACGGGGTTCCCAAAAAATACGCCGGTCTTGACGGTATTGAGCTTGCCATTTCCGAATCCCAGGAACGGATGGCGGTAGTGGTTGCCCCGGCGGACGCGGATGCGTTCATCGGCCTGGCGGCGCGGGAAAACCTGGACGCGGTGATCATCGCCCGGGTGACCGCCGGCGAATCCCGGCCCCGGGAGGCCAGTCTCCGCATATCCTGGCAGGGTAAAACCATTGTAGACCTTTCCCGGGACTTCCTCGATTCCCACGGAGCGCCCCGCTCGGCGGCGGCCCGCATCTCCCCGGAGGCGGCGGATAAGCGGCGGGAGGCGGAACCGGTTTTCCCCGACACCGGCCCCGGCGCGGCTCCCCTCTCCCCCCAGGTTCTGCTGGAAAACCTGGAGCGGGAACTGGCCTCCCTCCGCAGTGGAAGCCGCCGGGGCCTTCAGGAACGCTTTGACGGCTCCATCGGCGCGGCTTCGGTACTCTTTCCCTGGGGAGGGGCGGAGCAGGGAACGCCGGAGTGCGGTATCGCGGCCCTGCTCCCCTCGGCGGACAGGCGCTGCCGTACCGCAAGCCTGATGAGCTTCGGTTGGGATCCCTTCCTCCTGGAACAGAACCCCTACGAGGGGGCCAAGGGATCGGTCCGGGAAGCCCTGGCAAAATTCTGCTGTCTGGGGGGAGACCCCTGGAAGGCCCGGTTAAGCCTCCAGGAATACTGCGAGCGGCCCGAAAACCCGGAAACCTGGGGAAGAATCGCCGCGGCCCTGCTGGGGGCCCTGGAAGCCCAGCTTGAACTGGCCGTTCCCGCCATCGGGGGGAAGGATTCCATGTCGGGGAATTACCGGGACCCCGGCCACGGGATAGACATTGCCGTACCCGTGACCCTGGTGGCCTTTGCCGCCGGGACGGCCCCCGCCGCCGGTATCCGGGGAGGGGCACTGAGCGGCGTGGCGGGGAACCGGATCGTCCTTTTGACCCAGGGCGGCGGAAAAGACGGGGAAGACGAGTGGGAAAGTTTCCGGGCCAACATGAACGCCCTGGGGGAACTGGGCGCGGCCGGTCTTGTCCGGGCCGCCTATCCGGTGCAGGCCGGCGGCGTTGGGGTAAGCCTGGCCCTCATGGCCTTCGGCAACAA
>JAISWN010000208.1 GCA_031271075.1 Treponema sp. | reverse complement strand
CCCCTCTTTTCCGGCCAGGCGGTTTCCTGTTTTGACGATGCCTACCGGGACGGCCTCTTTTACCGGATCATCGGAACCAACGCCATCTACCAGGAGGAGCTTTTGAAACGCGAATGGTACGTCAGCGTGAACATCTCCAAGCTTTTTGCCCAGACTATCTCCCGGCTTCACCAGCAGCAGTCCCTGAGTTCCCTGCTTGATAACCGGGAAGTTATCGGGAAGCTGCTTACATCGGGGCCCCATGAAAATATATAAGCTGCCGGATCGGGATCGGACACCGGTTCTGCTTATCTTTGATATGGACGGAACCCTCTACACCAACAGCGTTTATCTCGGATCCCAGACCGATCTTCTGGTGGAGCGGCTCGCCGCCCTGAAGGGGAAAGATCCCGCCGGGATGGGGGAGGAGATCTCCGCGTTCCGGGAAGGCTGGCTCCGGAAAAACCCGGGAAAAAGTATCAGCCTGAGCCTTATCCTTGAGGGTTTCGGGGTCTCCATGGAAGAGAATGTCCGGTGGCGGGAGGAACTCTACCGCCCCGAGGCTTACCTTATGCCCGACCCCCGGCTCCGGGAAACCCTCCTGGTTCTGGCGGGGAGCCGCAAGCTGGCGGTGCTTACCAATAACCCTGTTTCCATAGCGAGGCGTACCCTGCGCTGCCTGGGGCTGGAGGGTATTTTCCCGGTTCTGGTGGGCCTTGATACCTGCATGGTGTCCAAACCCCAGGAGATCCCCTTCCGCAAGGCGGCGGAAGAATCGGGGGTGGATGCGGCCGGCTGTGTTTCCATCGGGGATCGCTACGAAATAGACCTGGCCCTTCCCCTGGAAATGGGGATGGGGGGCATCCTGGTGGACGGGGTGGAGGATGTCTACCGTCTCCCCCAGGTATTGGAGGCGGGCCTTGAAGCTTGAGGACTTTTCCGGCCCCATGGATCTTATCTGTTCCCGCTGCCTGGCGGCGCCGGGACGGCCCCTGCGCTGGGCCATTATCGCCAACCCCCGGGCTGGCGGTTTCAGCATCGGTTCGCGCTGGAAAAAACACCAGTCTATCCTGGCGGACTATGCGGAGAAAGCCCGGGCAAATCCCCCGCGAAAGGGGAGGGGCGGCTTTTATCCCACCTCGGGGCCGGGGGACGCCAGGGGCATAAGCTTCCGCCTGGTAGCTGAAGCCGGAATGGATCGAATCGCCGGCGCCAGGCGGAATTCCGGAGAGGAGACCTTTCACCTCATTATCACCGCCGGCGGGGACGGTACGAGTAACGAGGTGCTGAGCGTGCTCTACCAGGCCCCGGAAGCCCTGCGCCGGCACTTTGCCGTACTGCGCCTCCCCATGGGTACGGGAAACGACGGGGCCGACGCGCCGGAACTGGACCAGGCCCTGGAATTCCTTGTCGGCCCGGTAAACATCGCCCTCGCCCCCGCCCTTCGCCTGGTAACCGCCACCGCCGGGAAAGGCCCCTTCCTTGCCTTTAACATCCTTTCCGTGGGGCTGGACGCCTTTGTTACCCACATGACCAACCGGATGAAGGGGAAGCTGCCCGGGGATTCCTACAAACTCTGGGTGGATATAGCGGCCCTGTTCTACGACAGGATATACCGGGTGGGCGCCATGGATGTCCGCGCCCTGGACGGGGAGGGCAGGGAAGTGAAGCGGTTCAAGGAGGAACTACTCCTCCTGGCGGTGGGGGCCAGCGGACGCCGGACCTACGGCGCCGGGAAAAAGATACTGCCGGATGATAGAAATGTCTGCGCCATCAGGCAGATGCCCCTGACCCGCAAACTGTTTCTGAAGGATCTTTTTAACACCGGCGGCCATATCGACAAGGTGGAGGCCATCCCTTTCAGCGCCCGGCGGGTGGAATTTTCCGGCCTTTACCCCATCCTTGCCCAGATGGACGGGGAAACGGTACTGCTGTCCCCCGGTGATTTCCCCGCCGCCATAGAGCTGAGCGATCCCGTTATCCCGGTGCTGCGCAAAGTTCCGGCGCCGCTTCCAAAATCCTCCGGTTAACGCGGGAACCAGGTACCCCGCGGCGCCTTACGCAAAAATACGGCGGGGCTTTGGGTGGCAAATATCCCCGCCGTCTCTGTTAAAACGGTGTTTTTGCGCTATTCCTGCGGATTGGAATATCCCGGTTTGGCATCGTTGGCGCCGAGAACGAATCTTCCGTCCGGATTTTACTCAAAATTAACCAAATCATAACAAAACGCTGACAAGCGGGGGGTAGAAAGAATCATCTCAATTGAAAGGGGTATTTGTATGAAAAGTTTGAAACTGAAAGATGCGGTAAGGGCACTGGTGTTTCTTACGGCCCTGGCAGGAATGGGAATGGGGGCCGGCGGCCTTTACGCCGGGGGGCGGCAGTCCAAAAGCCCCTCTTCTCCGGCTGCCTCAGCCCCTCCGGCGCCTGCGCCCTGGCCGCGGGAACTGGTGATGTGCTACCTCCCCAACGAGGCTACCGAAGAATTCGCCGAATACCGGAACGGTATCCAAAACGACCTTGGCGCGGCCCTGGGGATCAAGGTGACGGAGATCAACGCGGCGGACTACAACGCGGTGGTGGAAGCCATGCGGACCGGGCACGCGGACATCGCCTCCTTCGGCCCGGTTACCTACGTGCAGGCCGTGGAGCGGGCCGGGGTGGAAGCGATGGTAATAGTGGCGCCCTTCGGGGACAAGAGCCGGGCCGGGTATACCTCCAAGATCATCGTCAAAGCAGGAAGCCCTATCAAAAGCCTTCAGGATCTCCGGGGCAAGACCTTCGCCTTTGTGGACCCCGCGTCCACATCGGGCAACTACGTGCCCACCCTGGAACTGATGAACGCCTTCGGCATGACCAACGAGGATCTCCACACCAACGGAAGGTTCTTTTCCTCGGTCAGTTTTTCCGGGCGGCACCAGAATGGGCTCCAGGCGGTGCTCAACGGGGATGTTGACGCCGCGCCTATCGCGTCGGACATTCTGGACGCGGAACTTGCCGCAGGCCGGGTAAGGGAAAGCGACTTTGTGGTGATCCACCAGTCCCCCCTGATCCCCAACGCCCCCATCTCAATCAGAAAGGAACTGCCCGCGGACTTGAAGGCAAAGGTCAAACAGTTTTTCCTGAACTACAAAGACCCCGACTACTTCCAGTTCATGCTCGGCTGGCCGCCTGAGCGGAAACCAGAATTTGTGGAAGCCAAGGACCGGGACCTGGACTATGTTCGGGACCTCATGGCCAAGGTGATTCCCCGGTAGGGTATACGACAAAGCAGGGGGATGCCGGATGGAATCAGTTATCGAAGTACGGGACTTACAAAAAATATACCGGGGTTCGGAAAAGCCGGCGGTCCGGGGTTTGAACCTCAGCGTAGGGAGGGGGGAGATGATCGGTGTCATCGGCCCGTCCGGGGCGGGGAAATCCACCCTCCTCCGCTGTATCAACCATCTGGTGGTCCCCACGGCGGGCCGGATCTTTATCGAAGGGGAGGAAATTACTGGCGCTTCACCGGTCAGGGTACGGAAACTCCGCCGGCGCCTGGGCATGGTCTTCCAGCACCACAACCTCGTAACCCGCCTCACGGTGATGCAGAATGTGATGCATGGGCGCCTGGGTTATATGAACACCCTGGACGGCGTCCTGGGCCGCTACACGGAAACCGACAAGCGGCGGGCCGTAGCTATCCTTGAGCAGACCGGCCTTGGGGACTTCCTCTACCACCGGGCCGGGGAACTTTCAGGCGGCCAGCGCCAGCGGGTGGGAATAGTCCGGGCCCTGATGCAACAGCCGTCGGTTCTCCTCTGCGACGAACCCATTGCTTCCCTTGACCCC
>JAISWN010000172.1 GCA_031271075.1 Treponema sp. | reverse complement strand
GCCATTTTGGAGCAGCGCAAGGGATAGAAGCGGTATCCTTTTTTACCGCAGGCAAAAAAGATACAAGCGGATAGCCCGGTTTGCGGCGTTCTACGCCGCAAATGCGCCCAAATTTCTCTCAAATCCTTTGATTCGTGAAACTCTGTGCAAACCGGGGTTAAATCTTCTCATATCTGCCTTTCATTGTTACGGTGGCGGCACATGCAGGCAGCGGGGATTTTGGAAGGGCTGTTCAAGGGTCCCTGCTAGCCCGCCAAGAGCGCCCTGAGTCCTTCAAACACTTCTCCCAGATCCTCAAAGCGCATGTCCGCCCGGGAATCCAGCGGGGTGGGCAGCTTGTTCACGATTACCATTTCCCCGCCGTTCCGCAGGGTGTGGAGGGGGAGGCCGGCTGCGGGGTTTACCGTAAGGCTGGTGCCCAGAACCAGGATCAGATCCGCGGCCTGGCTTTCCCCGGTGGCTTCCCGCAGGGCGTCCAGGGGGAGGCTTTCGCCGAAGAAGGTAATGGCCGGTTTCAGGGCCCGGCCGCATTTGGGGCAGCGGGGGATATTCCCGGAACGCACGATGGCCGCGGCCTCTTCGAAGCTCATCCGTACCCCGGAACAGTTGAGGCAGTAGTGCAGCCGGGGGGAACCGTGAACCTCGATTACCCGGCGGCTTCCCCCCTTCTGGTGCAGCAGGTCGATGTTCTGGGTGATCAGGGCCTTTAGCCAGCCCCGCTTCTCCAGTTCGGCCAGGCAGGTATGGACCACCGAAGGTTCCTTTTCGTCAATGTTGTAGATGAAGGAGGCTGCCGGCCGGTAGTAAAAAGAGGGGTCCTGGTAAAAATAATTGATGTCGAATATCTTTTCCGCGTCCGTGTCGTTGTAGAGGCCGTCTTTTCCCCGGAAGTCCCGGATGCCCGAAAGGGTACTGACCCCCGCCCCGGTAAGGGCGACGCAATGGCGGGCCTTCCCGATCCGCCTGAAAAGGGTTTTTACCCTTTCGTTTATGCCTTCACCCATAAGGCTACCAGGCTTTCCCCAGGAGGGGAGCGCCGAAAAGAAAACCGACCCGGCCGGAACGGTGGTCTTTGTCCATAATATCCACCGCCACGATGTCAAGGGAAAGTTTGAAATCATCCAGCCGGGGAATAGCGGAAAAGTCCAGCCGGATCCCGGTGCTCAGGTCGCCCCGGTAAAAGGGATCGGTCCCCAGAGCCTCGGCGCTGTAGGCAAAATTGGAATAATCCACGATCCAGTGAACCAGGCGCCGCAGGAAATCGGGGAACAGTTCGATATCGAAGCCTATACCGAAGTTGATGTTGGAATCCGGATCTTCCCGAAAGGTGTAGCCCAGGGCGAAGGATGTTTCCACCGGCCAGTTGAAAAAGGAACCCTGGTAAGTGGAGGCCGCGTAGATCTGCCCCGCGGCGCTGTAGGAATCGTGCAGCAGGAACTGGACGTTCCCCCCCAGGGCCAGGGCGTTACGCTTGATGGGGAAATGAAGCTTCATCCCCAGGATAGTATCGGTGTTGTTGAAGCGGAGGGTACTGTCCCCGGGGGTATGGACGTAGGGCTGGAAATCCGCCCCCGCCGTAATCTCCACCCATTTAAAGAGACTGATCCCCATCTGGGCGATGGGGTTCTTGCCGACAAAGTTGTAGTTTAACCCCGCGTCAAGGCCGATATCCGCGGCTTCTTCCCAGCCGATACGGCCGCTGGGCAGGGTAAAAAGACCGGTGGCCCCGTTAGCCGTCATGGCCTTGAGGGACTGGGCCTTGGCAGCGGGAACGAAACACATTCCCGCAAAAACCAGGGCAAGCAAAAGCCGCAAGGTCCGCGAAAGGCCCGATATCTTACTTGTCTTTGGCCGCTTCATCGGTTCCTTCGTATCTGCCCGGCTGCATGCTGTAAAGATCCAGCCAAAGCTGGGACACGCAGTTGCCGCCGGCGCCGCCGGCCACTCCCTCAAGTTCCAAATCGCCCAGTTCCCCGGATTTAAGTACAAAATCCTCGGGGGAGAGGGAGATTCCGTGCTTCCTGGCAGTCTCGGTAAGTTCGGATACATAGTCCGCCAGTGTCCTGTTCTTCTTCTTCTGCATCCTGAAACAGAAAGCGTCCAAATCGGACATAAGACTCCGCTCACTCTGAGACCGTTTGAAAAGATCGTTTAGTTTACCCATAACAAACCCCTTTTACCTCCACCAGGATATTACCATGGAGAGACCGGTTATTACAGCTCGATTTTTACAAATTCCCTCGCAGGCAAGTGAATAGTTACCCGTTTTTTATAGGCCAGGACCAGGGTGGTGATATCATCGGACTGTTCCGCCCCGTTTACAAATTCCGAAAGACCGGCCCGGAAAGCCAGATCGAATTCCCTAATGGGCAGATCCCGGCAGCGGTTGGCCGCGTCCAGAAGCCGCTGGTTGCCGAACTGTTCCCCCTGGGGGTTTTCCGCCTCGTTTACCCCGTCGGTGTAGAGATAGAGCCGGTCCCCCTCTGACAGGGTGATTTCCGAAGAGCTGTAGGGAAAATCTTCCTGTACCCCCATGGGCAGGCCCCTCTTCAGTTCCAAAAATTCATAATCCCCGCCGGACCGGGAGAGAAGGGGGCGGTTATGCCCCGCGTTGGCGTAACAGAGAAGGCCGGTTCGCAGATCCAGGACGCAGGCAAAGACGGTAACGAACATATTGGCATCGTTATTTTCGCAGAGCTGGTTATTCACCGCGGAAAAAATCTCGTCCAAAGGCTTGTCCATCTGTCCATGATTCTTGAGGAGGGTCTTGGCGATAACCATGAACAGCGCGGCGGGAACACCCTTGCCGGAAACATCGGCGATAAGGGTCATAACCCGGTTCGGGTCGATAAGAAAAAAATCGTAAAAATCGCCCCCTACCTCTTTTGCCGGGTGCATCTCCGCGTATATATCAAACTCCGTCCGGTAGGGGAAGGGGGGGAAGACGCCGGGGAGTATGCTGGTCTGTATCTGGGCCGCAATGTTCAATTCCGTGTCGATCCGTTCCTTTTCGCCGCTGACGTACTGTATGTTAGCCACCATCTGGTTGATGGTTTCCGCCAGCAGGACGATCTCGCCGGTTCCCTTAACGGCCAGGCGGTGGTTCAGATCTCCGGCGCTGATGATCTGGGCTCCGTCGCTTAAGGCGACAATGGGGGCGGCCAGGCTGTTCGAAAGGCGGATGGAGAAGAACACGGCGGCCAGCGTGGCAAAGAGGATAACAAGCACGGTGGTAAAAAACATCACCCTGATATTCCTATCCATCCGGAAAGTCTCATCCTGCACCAGGCTGAGGATGCTGCTTTCTATATGCCGGGCCGGGGCGATAACTTCATCTACCGGGGCGATCACCCCCAGGCTCCAGTTGATCAGCTTCAGAGAGTACCAGGCAACGTACATTTCCCTGCCCTCAATCTCAAGCTGCGTAAGTCCCGATTCCTCAGAGAACATCCGGGCCGCAAGTTCCCGCAAAACGCTGTCCTTGCCGTGGAGATAATCCTCGATAAAGACACCGCTGCCGGAACCGGCGCCGTCCTCTCCGGGGTAATTTCCCCGGCGGATCATCTGTCCGTCTCCGTCAAGGATAAAGGCGTAACCCGTTTCGCCGACCCGGACGGAGGCGATAATCTGATCCACGTTTTTCGACAGAAGGGCGCCCGTTGCCGCCACTCCTTTCAGAACCGGCTGAGTTCCGGAAAAATCGTAAACCGGCATGGCGCAGGCGATAGTCGCGCCTCTGTCGCCAATGTCGGGAAAGCTGGGAGTCCAGAAGAGGCCGTTCTTTTCCTTTGCCCCGGTATACCAGGGCCGCAGCCGGTGATCAAAACCCGCAAAAAGGGAGGCGGATGCCCCGGAATCAACGACGATGAAATATCCCGACTCCCCGCCGATGTAACTGGTAAATTCTTCTCCCGAGAAGGTAATCTGCCGCATGATGTCCCTGGTATTGCCAAGAAGACCGGCTTCGTCACGGACGCTCTCCAGGGAAATTCCCGGGACAGTCAGAAAAAAGGGTTCCTCCGGCTGGAGCTCCTCCCTCCACAGGTAGGGAAGGATTACCGGCTGGTAACGGCTCTTATAAGTATAGATTCGGGAAGCCGCGCTGGAGAGTGATTGGGTTTGGTTCTGTATGACCCTGAGCTTCTCATCAGTCATGGCCGCCCGGCTCTGGGCAAGTTCCATGAGCTGCTGCTGAACCTGGTCCCGCATGGCCGCCTCGCTGTCCCGGGCGACGAGGTTTCCCATATTCCGGCCCTGGCGCAGAATGGTCTCCCGCAGCACGGCAACACCCACCACGCTGGTAAGACTCAAAAGCAGGATCATCCCCAGAGATGTACACAGAATAACCATAAGTACCTTGCTTTTTATCCGCTTGAACAAGGGAAACCTCCTGGGGACATCTTACCCGAAAGTATTAACAATGTAAAACGAAGGATTGAGAACGAAGGACTGAGTCAGGATTTATGGAGGGACCGCATCCAGTCCAGATGTTTACCAAAGCCGGGAACTACGGCAACTTTGTCAAAGGGATCGGCCAAACCGGGGGCGTAGTGATAGATGAGGTACTCGTTGGGATCGGAAAGGGGCTGGACGCCGGTGAAGAAAAATCTCCGCTCCTCCAAAAAGGCGCATAGCCGGGGACAGCCGGGATCGTTCATATTGATAAAAATATTGAAGGTCTGCTGGGGAATGGCGGTGTATGTATCCAGCAGTGCCTCCAGGCTTTCCCTCAAACCGGCCCCGGTTTTTCTGACGATGACCTCGCAGTACCTGTCGGCGTCGACCTGGGCACAGGAAAAATCCGCGGCCCCCGCGTTCCGGTTCCGGTTCCGGGGCGGGGCAAGGGTATACGCGGCGCCCAGAGACCGGTACACTTCGCCGGCAAAGGCTTGGTATGGATCGGGAACAAAGAGGATCCCGGCGTCCCTCTTGTCCCGCATATAACAGGCGATTAGGTGGCTGGTTTTGAGGGGAAGATCCGTAACCGTTACATAATGCGCCGAGGAATCCAGAAAATAGCGGTTCAGGATGAGTCCGGTCGTTTTGAATCCTTCCGTCTCAAGAAAAGACTGGCTGATGGTTTCTATAGTCAGACTATGGGCATATTCACAGGTACAGGGAATTTGGGAAGCGGCTTTGAGAACGCAAGGGGAGATCAGCTTCCCCAAGCCGTAACCCCGCAGGGTCTTATCCACCAGCAGAAGGATCAGAATCAGGCTGCCGGGGAAATGTCCCTCCGTGTCAATGCCCGCTACTCCGCCCAGGGAAGCTCCGGGCAGCTCGGCCACGAAAAAACGGAGCGCCTCTCTTGCTATACCCCCGGCCAGCCAGTCTCTGTCGTAGAAGCTGGGCATGTAGTTTTCACCGTACTGACCGCGAATCAGACGGATTATCCCGGGGGCGTCGCCGGGCCGGGCGGGGCGCAGATTTACTTCCAGGGAAGCGCCCGCTTTATTGCGCAGTGTAAACACGGGATCCCCTTTAGGCGCCTATTCTTTTCCGCAGTTCTCCCAGGGCCCGGGACTTGAGGGTACAGACATTGACGTAGCTAAGGCCCATTTTCCCGGCTATCTCCGCCGGGGAAAGGCCGTGGTAAAAAGCCAGGATGACAATATTCCGCTTGGTGTCGTCTAGGGCCTTAAGGCCGGCCACCAGTTCGTCGGCCCGGATAAAGTCCTCAATCTCTTCCGCCTGATCCGCGTAATCCGCGTCCCCCATAGGCTCAAACCGGGCGATGTTCCGGCGGGTATAGAGATCCCGCAGCCGGCGGTTCAGCAGGTTCCGGGCAATGGTAAAAAGCCAGGTGGCTTCCGAAGCCTTTTCCGGATCGAACCTTTCCACGCAGCGGGAGGCTTCCAGAAACACCTGGGAGAGCAGATCCTCCGTGTCCTCGGGGGAGTTGATCTTCTTCCGCAGGTAAGCGAACACCTTGTCCCGGTTTTGGCGGTACAGACTGTCCAGCCAGGATTGGTTAGGGGTCATAGATCTTCCGGTTTTTCCGGCAGGACAGCGGCATCCCCGGCGGCGGCGATATCCAGTTCATCCTCCTCAAGGGCCCTGAACGCCCCGGTGCTTCCCGCAAACCGGTCGGCAGCATCGATCATGGAGAGGATCCTCGGATCCCCGGCGAAGTTACCGTAATAATCCAGCATCTTTTCCAGCATGGTTTCTGAAAACTCTCTCATAGTTCTTCCTCCGATCACCGATTATCGGCTATCGACTATCGATCATATATTACCACGAGAACGGTTTTGATTACACCGGAAGCTGACAGTCTCAACAGGCTGATTTGACTAAAACGTGATGAACTACGCGCCCCGGACGCCACGTACACTTCCCCGCTCGTTCAACAGCTGAGCAACAATCTCCGCGGGGGGGTGATGTGGGAACCGACGCTTAGCGCGTGACGGTACCCACATCCTAAAATTCTCATAACCCGAGACTTCTGCAACAATTTGTCGATTTATAACAGCTTTAATATTATTTAGGTATTTTAAGGCTGTCACAGAAGTTACCATGAAGACTACTGTCTTTGGGATGTAACGTCCTGTTGAAGATAAAAATAAACTGATAATTCGAAGGAATATTCTGCCTTTATCTTCAGGGTTGGAGAGTAAACCAAGCGTGCAACAAGTAAGAAACAAGTTTCGGATGAATGACGGTGAATTTATAGCGGACTTCAGGGTGTCACATCCAAGGAGGTAATAATCTTTAATTTAGTTATAATTTACCAGTATATGTTCGTATCCCAGTGAAATTCCTTGTAGTTTCTCTTCGATTCTTAATGCACAATACAGACGAGGATGAAAAATAACACACAGGAGAATGGTTACGGAATGCTATTGCTCGAAACAAATAAGGAAACAACATTCGCTGCTAGGCAACAGATTCTTAATAAGCAAATATACGCAGTCGTTACTGAGTAGCGCCTTCCGAAACATACGCGTTCTCATGAAAACGATTGGAGTAGAGAAATGAACAGTATTTTTCACGCGGTCTGAGCCGAGATGTTATAAGCAAGGGACAAGTTCAGAAGTGAGTCAGTTGTCAGTTGTAAGAGAATGGTAAGAGATTCTGTGAAGAGAAGACTTAGTCGGTGCAGTTAGCAACGAATTGAGCACGAAGGCTGAAGAATCTCCACTGTTAGAAGCCGATACCATGGAACGACCGGTGAAGACAGAGCAGACTTAAAAGACTTAGCGTGTGCTTTAGTGATTTTGTAAAGTGTGGAGATCAGTGGAGATCAGCGATGGCGCTATAATTAAGCCTAGTTACGAGTCGTGTGTTAAAGTGGTCAATGAATCCAACCACCTATCCAAAACCCCGTCTATAG
>JAISWN010000124.1 GCA_031271075.1 Treponema sp. | reverse complement strand
GGGCGGAATGGCGAAGGCGGTGGCCTCAAAATCGATCCAGCCGTAACCGGGAATGTAAAACTGGGTCCAGGAATGGCTGTGGGCGTCGGTTACCAGGTAAAGATCCTCAAAGGGGAATTCCTGCAGAACCTTTATCTTGCTCCGCAGGGCGGCAAGCCCCCGGAGATGGGCCATGGTTTGGAGGCTTCCCGCCGCAAGGTAGCCGGTTACCACCCGGGAGGGAATACCGGCAAGCCGCCCCAGGAGGGCAACGGTGTTGGAGAATTCAACACAGTCCCCGTCTTTGGTGTTGAGGAGGAATTCTTTCATGGCCGAGACGGAATGATCGTCGTTATTGCTGACATTGTACTGGTAGTCCCGAAAACTCAGCAGAATCGCCAGGATCCTGTCCAGGTACCCGTTGGCGGTTTCCCCCATCTCCCGTTCCCCGCCTCCGGTAAAAACGCTGAACAGGTACATGTTGTTCCCGATGATGGCCTCGTGATTGTCCCGCCAGTCCTCCAGGGCCCGATCCAGATGGCCGCCGAATACCGCCTGATCCTCCTCCCCCAGATTAAGCTCCAGGTAAGGGGCCAGGGCGTTCCGCTCCTGGGCGCTTAAATCCCGCAACCCGACCAGGGCCAGTTCCAGGGGGTCGCCGGTGTACATGTCGGAAACCACCCGGTGCAGGTAGCGCAGGGGGCCGGAGCCTTCACTAAGCACCGTGGGTTCAACGGCAAAGGGCCGGTAGGGCAGAAAGTTCTGGGACAGGGTGGACAGGGAAAACACCTCCACCCGCTCCCTCCCCCGGTCAAAAGCCGGGGCATTATCGAACCAGGTGTTGAAAAGCCGCAGGGAAGGCAGGCGGTTGAGGGGTTCTTCCGGGCTGGGGAGGAAACCCCTTACCGGATCCAGGAAGCCCCGGAAAGAATTCCCCATGTACACCGGTTCCCGCTTGGAAGCCACCACCATCACCGTGTACTGCTGGGTCTCCCCATCCCCGTCTCCCCTGCCGTTCCGGCCCCGGGTACTCCTCTCCCTTCCCCCTCCTTCCTCGCCGGGCCAGTCGTATTCGCTGAGACCCCGGAGCCCCGGCTCCCGGCCGTCCCCATTACCGGGGATGGTATTCCGGCTGTTCCGCCTCCCTCCCCCGTTCTTGGGGATGCCCCATTCGTTGTCGTCGGGCTTGATCTTCTCGTCTATCCGATCCGGGAGCAGGTTCACGATAACCTGGTTGCGGATAAAGTCGGCGGGCAGGGTAAAAACCAGCGCCAGGGCGGCGGCCGCGGCCAGGGCAAAGATCATCCCCTCCCCCCGGGAACCGGAAAGACCCCGGGGATAGAGGCAAAAGTACACTACCACGCTGTGGAGCAGAAAAACCGCTATAGTCCAAACCAGGATGATCTGGGTAAGCCCCGCGCTCCGGCCGGCAATGTCCTCCCCGGAACGGGAAAAAGACAGCAGCCGGAAACATACCCAGGCCAGGAAAAAAGGTTCCAGGACCGCCGGTTTACCCCAGCGGGGGTAGCGGAAAAGGAGGAAGCTCAGGGCGAAGCTCAAGAGTCCCGCGGAGAAGGGGGCCAGGGCGCCGGGGCCGAATCCCCCGGCGTAAACCGAAAAAACCGTCAGCGGAAGAAGGGCGAGGATCAGCCTGGTTAAAGCCCTGCCCCCCGGGGCGGGGAGAAAGGCGATAAGCGCCTCGAAGGGGACAATCAGAAACCACTGGATAAGGCTCACCCGGTCATAGGAAACCGAAATACCCGAGTGGAGGATCGGCAGGGCGGCTACGCTGAGGTAAAAAAAGAGCCGCAGGACAAAGAGGAGCGTTAAGCTGTTGAGGGGTGATTTTTTCATAGCCGCGCCTCCGCGTAATCAATCTCCGTTTTACCGCCCGGAAGCCGGGGAGGGTTCAGAACCCTGCCGGGGCGGGGCGCCAGCCAATAGGGAGAGGGGACGAAACCCTTTGCCGCGAAATCCCTGAGAGAGATGTTTTCGATATCTCGAGGCCGGGCGCCGGGACCGGCGGGCCTGGCAAGGAAGAGGAAGACCGGCACGGCCTGGCGGACCAGGAGGAATGCCGGGAGCCCCGCGTCGCAGGCGGTGGAGAAGACGTACAGTTCCCCCGAAGCCCCCGCCGAAGCCCCGGCAAGGGCGTCCTCGTTTTGGGGCGGGGAAAAGGGGAGGCCCGCCAGCTCATCCAGAAAGGCCTCCAGTTCATCCTGATCCGCTATGTCCCAGGCGCCCTGGGCGGCGCGGACATGAAACACGTAGGCCGCCTGCTCCTCCTTGACGGAACGGAGAAACTGGGTGAGCCGCGCCTTGGCCCGATCCAGAAGCCAGAGATCCTCCAGGGAAGCCCGGTTTTTTAAGGCTTTGGAGCCCAAAATCCGGCCCCCCGTAGCGCCCGCGGGGCCGTAATTGCGGAAATACACCTCGATACGGCTGATCTTTTCCTGATTGTCCGGGGATATGCGGGTGATCAGGGTGTCGATACGCTCCGAGCTTTTCCAGTTAATATCCCGGAACCGATCCCCCGGCGCGTACTCCCGCATGTAGTACCGCTCCTCATCACTGGCGCTCTTGTTCCGCCTGTCCTCCGCCCCCGAATGGGCGCTGATACGGGGGGGTTTTTTCAGGCAGGGGGCGCTCCGGACCGCCAGACTCCGGTGCTGGGGCAGCCCGCAGGGGAAGGAAAAAAAACCGAAAATATCCCGGAGCCGGCAGGAGCCTTCCCCGTGGAAAATCCCCGACAGGGGAAAATCCATACTGAGCAGCGCCGGCCCCTTCCGGGGGGCGGAAGTTTCCACCAGAACCCGGCAGCCCTGCCGGCAGCCGGCGGGGAAAAAACGGCCCCGGACGCTAAAGTGGAGGCGGAAGAACCAGGGAACCGGAATATCAAGACCCGTAATGAGGGTCTCCCCGGCCGCGCCCGCCACCAGCGGGGCGGGAGGCTTCCAGCCCGGTTCAAGATCGGCAAGCCGGCGGGCCTTCCGGGAACCGGCAAAGTAGAGGACGATCCAGAGGCACAGGGCCGCAAGGGACAGGACAATCTCGTAAGCGTTACGGGAGGACAGGGAACGGATCAGGATAAACAGGGAAAGAACCAGGACGGCAAAACCCGGAGGGCTAAAAACGGGCTCGAAGGCGCGAAAGCGCCGGAACAGACCTTCCGGCGAACGCGGCGCGGCCATCAGGCGCTTTCCCGGTTCTTAGGCTCCACCGGAACCGAATTGAGGATGCTTTCCAGCGGAAGCTCCGGGGCTATGGAGGGATCCCGGGTGACGATACGGTGGGCCATGGCGGAAATGAAACATTCCTTTACGAAATCTATGGGCACGTAGTCCAGGCCCCTGCACAGGGCAAGGGAACGGACCAGCCGGGATATCCGCACCCCAGCCCGGGGGCTTGCCCCGGTTTCTATGTCCGGATGTACCCTGCTCTGCCTGACGCAATCCACGATGTAGGCCCCCACGTCGGGATGAAGCTGTATGCCGTCCACCATTTTTTTCCAGCGGATAAGGTCGGCGCTGTCGATGACGCTTTCAAAACTGTCCCAGGCGTCCATCCTGCCGTGACGGTTCATGATCTCCCGCTCCTCTTCCGCCGAGGGGTAACCCAGGGAGAGGCGTATCATGAAGCGGTCGAGCTGGGGCATGGGAAGGGGAAACAGGTGAATCCCCCGGAGGTTCATGGTGGCGATAATGAAAAAGGGATCGCTTAGGCGGTACTGCTTGCCCTCAATGGTAACACTCTGTTCCTCCATCACCTGGAAGAAGCTTCCCTGGGTCTTGGGGGTAAGCAGGTTGATCTCGTCGCAGAGGACAAAATGGGCGAACACCGGCCCCTTGTTAAAGTAGAGTTCCCCCGAATGTCCGATAAAACGGTTGTAACCCAGGATATCCTGGGGCAGAAGGTCAACCGTACACTGGACGCGGTTAAACCCCTCCATCCCGGCATCCCCGGTGACCATATCCTCCGGATGCCAGCGGATCGACTGGGCCAGGGCCCGGGCGAGGGAGGTCTTCCCCACCCCGTGGGAGTCCGCAAGGATCACATGCCCCCCCGCAATCCAGGCGGCGATGATATACTCCAGTTTTTTGGTGTCTACGGAAATGAGCCGCTTGATGTTCTGTATCAAAAGCTCGATAGATTGCTTTACTTCGGAACCCATAGTCTATCTTATGCCAAAAGGGAGAGGGGCTACAAGGGGCCCTGAAAACCGGGGCGGTTCTATTACCCTCCGGACCAGGATAAACGCATAGGACCAGACGGGCCCTCACGGACTTCTGGTTTGAAATTCAGATCTTTTGTCCGTACCCGTCTCAGGAACCTCTGGTTCCAGTTGTCCGTGATTTTTTCCTCTTTTCCTTTTCTATGCGTTCATCTTGCCGCCGGGTCCGTTTTCTTGTGCTGCCCGCCGCCTTTCTGTTATATTCTCTACCATGGTCACACGAAAAATGCCCATCGGCATACAGGATTTTGAGGATATCCGTACCAACGCCTACGTGTATGTGGACAAAACCGCCTACATTTACCGCCTGGTAAGCGAGGGCAAACCCTATTTTCTGGGCCGCCCAAGACGTTTCGGCAAAAGCCTCCTCCTCTCCACCATGAAAGCCTACTTCCTGGGGAAAAAGGATCTTTTCCTTGAGGCCGGGGGACGGCCGCGGCTTGCCATAGCGGATTTGGAAAAGGACTGGGCGGAATACCCGGTCTTCCACATCGACCTGAATGTGGACAAGTACGACAGCCCGGCGGCTCTGGAATCGGCCCTCGGAACCAATCTGCGGCCCCTTGAAGAACGGTGGGGCAAAAACCCGGAGGAAGATACCGCCTCCGCCCGTTTTATCGGCCTTATCCGGCGGGCCTGTGAAAAGTCCGGGAGGAAGGTGGTGGTCCTGGTGGACGAATACGACAAGCCCCTGCTGGAGACCCTGGAAGACTCGGAGTTGAACGAGGAGATACGGAAGGGGCTTAAAGCCTTTTACGGGGTACTGAAAACCGCCGACCCCTGGCTCCGTTTTGTTTTTCTTACCGGAGTAACGAAATTTTCCCAGGTCAGCGTGTTTAGCGACCTTAACCAACTGCGGGATATCAGCCTGGAAGATGTCTATGCGGGTATCTGCGGCATTTCCCCGGCGGAACTTGTGGACAATTT
>JAISWN010000035.1 GCA_031271075.1 Treponema sp. | reverse complement strand
TTCTCTCATGGTTAACCCCATTCGGACGCCCTCCTTCGAGCGTCCTTAGTATAATTTGGGTAACATTTTCAAAATGAGGCATGACCCCTTTTCGGTAACATTTTTGATGAGGCAACGCGCGCCCTTGTTTTTGCGGGGGGGATCTGGTATCTTTCCTCCCAGCCGGTACTGCCCCAGCCCAAGGGTCTTCTGGGATTTGATAAATTTCAGCACTTCCTGGCTTATTTCGTTCTGACCGCCGCCATTGCCCTGTGGTTTTCCCGGGAAAAGTGGCGGAGCGGCTTCGGGTTTCCCGCCCTTACCGCGACCCTGGGTTCTCTATACGGCCTTGTTGACGAGATCCACCAGTACTTTGTTCCCAGCAGGAACTGCGATATAAGGGACTGGCTCTCCGATACCCTGGGGGCGATAGCCGTGGCGGCGGTGGTAAAACTGGCCCTTGGCCGCCGCAGGGCATTGATAAAAGGGCATTGATCAACAACCCCGCCGCAAGCAGGGTATGTTGTTTTGGTAAGGTATTAGACTCAGGGTTTAATACCCAAGCTTCGCTTACGATAAAACTGAAGTAGAGGATTCCAAGGGTGAAGGATAACGCTGAATTAGCCGCAAAACCGGCGGGGACGCCGCCGGCGGGTTCCCGGGCTCTTACCAATATCCTGGTTACCGGTGGGTCGGGTTTCATCGGCGGGAATTTTATCCGGCTGCTTCTGCGGGATATTCCAGAATTCAGGGGCCGGATCATCAACCTGGATTCCCTTACCTACGCGGGGAACAGGGAGAGCCTTGAGGACATTGAGGCCCGGTTCGGCGTCTCCGCTTCCCCCTACCCCCGTTACATCTTTGAGCTGGGCGATATCAGCAACCGCCAGGGGGTGGAAAGGATATTCCGGCGGTACGCCATTGATACGGTGGTACACTTTGCCGCGGAAAGCCACGTAGACCGCTCGATACTGGAGCCGGAAGCCTTTATCAAGACCAACGTGACCGGTACCTATACCCTGCTGGAGACGGCCCGGGCAGTGTGGCTGGAGGATCCTTCCGCCATCCCGCCGGCCCCCTTAACCCCCGGTTCTGCCCCCGCCTTTCCGGGCGGATCTTTCCGCAATGACGTTCTCTTTCACCACATAAGCACCGATGAAGTGTACGGTTCCCTGGGGGCTTTCGGTTCCTTCACCGAGACTAGCCCCTATTCCCCCCGCTCCCCCTACTCGGCAACCAAGGCGGCCGGCGATCACCTGGTAATGGCCTACTACCATACCTACGGGCTCCCGGTTACCCTTTCCAACTGTTCCAACAACTACGGCCCATACCAGTTTCCGGAAAAGCTTATCCCCTTCATGATCCTCTGTATGCTGGAAGGCAAGCCCCTGCCGATCTACGGGGACGGGGAAAATGTCCGGGACTGGATACATGTGGAAGACCACAACCGGGGGGTTTGGGCCATACTGAAGGGGGGAAGAACCGGGGGAAAGTACAATATCGGCGGGGAGAATGAGTGGGAAAACATCAGGCTCCTCTTAACCCTGATCGATATCGTCTCGGAGAAGGCGGGGCTCGATCCGGAGAAGGTCCGCGGTACCATCACTTTTGTCAAAGATCGTCCCGGCCATGACCGCCGCTACGCCATTGACTGTTCCCGGATAAAACAGGAACTTCGCTGGAGCCGGCGGATAGATTTTGAAGAGGGTCTTGCCCGCACGGTAGACTGGTACGTTAGCCACCCTGAATGGATTGAGCATATCCGCTCGGGGGAGTACCGCCGGGGCACGGAAGATATTCAAACCTAGTAATGGCGGTTTCGCATGATTTCCCTGGGTAATCTTTACAAAACCTACTCCATGGGTAAGGTCGCCGTGGAAGCCCTGAGGGGTATAAACCTTGAATTTTCCGCCGGCGGCTTTGTTTCCGTGGCGGGCCCCTCCGGATCGGGCAAGACCACCCTGATGAACATCATCGGGCTCATCGACAGCCCCAGCGGGGGAAGCGTTAAAATTGACGGCAAAGAAACGGTGGGCCTGGGCCGCCGGGAACTTACCCGGCTGCGGCGGGAACAGATAGGCTTCGTCTTCCAGTCCTTTAACCTGCTGCCCGTGCTGACGGTTTTTGAGAACGTGGAGCTTCCCCTGACCATCGGTAAAAAGACCCTTTCCGCGGCCGCGCGCCGGGAGCGGGTTGAATACCTGCTTGACGCGGTGGGGCTTGGGGACCGGAAAAAGCATACCCCGGCGGAACTTTCCGGCGGCCAGCAGCAGCGGGCGGCCATTGCCCGGGCCCTGGCAACCCGGCCGAAGATCGTTATCGCCGACGAGCCCACGGCGAACCTGGATTCCGCCAACGGGGAACTGGTGCTGGAACTGATGGGAAAAATAAACCGGGAAGAGGGAACCACGTTTATCTTTTCCACCCACGACCCGGAGATCTGGAATATGGCGAACCATGTGGTGTTTCTCAGGGACGGCCTGGTGGAATCGGAGCGGCGCAGATGATCCTCTCTTTTATCTTTCGAAACATTATCCGTAACCGGAAAAACAGCCTGGTCATTGTTCTGCTCATTACTTCGATATGTTTCCTCTTTTTCCTCGGGAACAGCCTGGTAGGCAGATCGGATCGGGGGATGCGGGCGGCCTACGTCGACAGCCTTACCGGAGACCTGGTTATCCAGAAAAAGGGCCCGGTTACCATGAATATGTTCGGCGCGAACACGCCGGTCATCGACGAGTATTTTAAGATCCCCGAACTGCCGGCCTACGACATGGTCAGGGAGATCGCCGCCTCACAGGCCGGGGTGGAACACTTTACCAGCCAGGTTTCAACCAAAGCGTACCTGGACATGCTGGGCGTACGGGAGCCGGTCCTGCTCTGCGGGGTGGACGTGGCTACTTACTTCAACGCCTTTCCGGGGATAGAGCTGGTGGAAGGCCGCTTCCTTGAAGAGGGCGAATACGGGGCCATGATCACCCTGGCCCGGGCCGAAAGCCTGGAAAGGCGGGGGGAAGCCTTCCCCCGGATCGGGACGCCCCTGCTCTTTACCGCTGCCGGCGAGATGGGCTTCAAGATCCGGGAGGTTCCCCTGGTGGGGATCTACCGGTACCGGAATCCCGGCCAGTACATGAACGAACTGGTCATTACCGATCCCCAGACCGCCCGGGTTTTATCCGCCATCCAGGTGGCCGGTGTGGAGGCGGAACCTGCCGGGGCTTTCCGGGATCTGTCCGTCCCCCTGGACGATCTCTTTGCGGAGGGTGTATTTGCCGAAGATCAGGACGTATTATCGGAACAGGAGGCTTTTTCGGTAGAATCCCTGGAAGCTCTCCTGACCAGTGCGGTGGACGAGGGGGGGGAGATAATGGGAGGGGGATGGAATTTTATCATCCTCCGTTTGGAAAAAGGGACCTCCGCCGTGGCCCTTGCCTCATCGTTAAACAGGAAATTCGCCTCTTTCGACGTGGTTGCCGTGGACTGGCGCATTGCCGCGGGGAATTCGGCGATACTGCTGTTTCTTATCCAGTTCCTTTTAAACAGCGGGGTCTTTCTGGTAAGTGTGACGGGGATCATCGCCGCGGTAAATATCCTCCTGATCTCCCTGTTCAAACGTACCAGGGAGATAGGAACCCTCCGGGCCATCGGCGCGGGGGACGGGTATATCCGCTTCCTTATCCTGGGGGAAAACCTCGTTCTGGCTGCCGGGGCCGGCGTTCTGGGGCTGATTCTGGGTTACTGCTTTATCCGCCTTATCAATGGGGCGCTTATTGTCATTCCCAACGACTTAATCGCATCCCTCCTAGGCGGGCCGGTACTGCGGCTTTCCTTCATCCCCTCGGTGGCCCTTTCCTCTTTCGCGGCGGCCCTGGTTCTGGGCTTGGTCACCGCCCTGCTGCCGGTGGAAACAGCGGTTCGTATCGATCCCATGGTCGCCGTAAGGCGGGGTTAGGGGATGAAAGTCTTCCCCCTTACCCGGCTTGCGGGCAAGTACCTTATCCGTTACCGCCGGCGCTACCTTTTCCTCTTTCTGGCCCTAAGCTTTGGGTTTGGCATCGTAACCCTTATGACATCGGTAAAGGACGGGATGTACCAGAGTGTATACAATTCCGCCCAGGGTCATTACGCGGGCGATATAGTCGCCCTGGGCTACGATAAAGGGCTGGCAGCCGCCCCTTACCTTGACCGGGAAAACATGGACGCGGTGCTTAAGGCCGCGGAGGCGGTAAAACTGAATCCCGTCCATTCGGTGGTAAGAACCATTTCCGGGGAACGGGGCGTTCTCTATTACAATGGCGCCGCGGTACGGCTTAAATATGTGATAGGGGCCGATTGGGACAGGGAAGCGGCCTATTTTGACCGGCTTGACTACCTTGAGCGCCGGGACAGCTTTGAAAGAGACGGCATCCTGCTCTCCGCGCTGGTAGCGGAGGAACTGGGCGCCCGGCTGGGGGATCGTCTGATTCTGGAGCTGGATACCCGTGGGGGGCAGAAGAACACGGGTGTATTTATCGTAAACGGCCTGGTGAAGGATTCCACGATTTTTGGTTACCACAAGGTGTATATCCCCCGCCTTGCCCTCAACCGGCTCCTTCTCTTTGAGGACGACGAGTGTTCATCTCTTGGTTTCTTCCTGTCCGATCCCGGAGAAGCCGAAAAAAAACGGGCTGTCCTCCAACTGGAACTTTCAAAAACCGCTCAGACCAGCCCGATTGTTAAAGACCGGGAAGAACTTCTGCGGGAACAGGACCAGTCCTGGGAGGGGATAAAGATCTTCGTCCTTACCATTCCGGTGTACCTTTCGGAAGTGGCGGATCTCCTGGGGGCCATGTGGATCATCACCTACTTCCTTTACGCCATGATGCTCCTGATTATTTTTGTAAGCGCCCTGGTTACCTGGCGGCTTGTCCTTAGGGAGCGTTCCCGCGAGTTGGGAACCATGCGGGCCATCGGTTTTTACGGCGCCGATCTGCGTTACATCCTGCTGGTGGAGACCCTGGGCCTGGCACTGGTTTCCCTGACAGCCGGTTTCTTCCTCTCACTCTTTTTTTCCTGGCTTGTAACCTGCATCCCTTTTTCGTGGTTTCCCAGCTTTGAAATCTTTATGAAAGATGGTAAACTACGATCCCTATACCTTCCGGGAACTATGCTGGTAAACATTGCCGCGGTTTTCGCGATTCTGATTGCCGCGGTCTGGGGGTCCGCTTTCCGCGCCTCCCGTGATCACCTGCCGGAAATGCTGAGCGGGAGGCTTGCCTAGATCATGCGTGGTTTTCTGTTTTTCTGCCTTGCCCTGTTTGCGGGAACCCTTCCCCTTTCGGCCCTTACGGACCCGGAACTGCTCAGGAAGGTGGACAGCCTGGCCAGCTACATGGACACGGACTTTTCCGCCGAATACACCATCGTCCAGGACAGGCCCGGCCAGGGCCGTTCCACCACCGTGGCCGGGGTCTTCCGCCGGGACAGTATCGAAACCTATGTAATCGTGATCCTCCAGCCGCCTATCAGCCGGGGAGAGGGCTACCTGAAACAGGGTAAAACCCTGTGGATCTACGATCCCGAAAGCCGGCGCTTCAACACTACCTCCAGTTCCGAGCGTTTCCAGAATACCAACGCCCGCAATTCGGACTTTACCCGATCCACCCTGGCGGATGACTATAAAATTGTGGGGGGGGAAGACGCAAGCCTGGGCCGCTTCAAATGCCGGGTCCTGAGCCTGGAGGCGGTAAGCGCCGATGTTACCTACCCCGGGATGAAGATCTGGGTAAGCGAGGACGGCCTGGTACGGAAAACAGAGGATTACAGCCTTTCCGGCCAGCTTCTGCGGACCAGCGCCATTCCGGACTACTACCAGATTGGGAACCGCTTTATACCCAGGCGGATGCTTTTTGTGGATGCCCTGAGGGGGGCCACCATTAACGGAAAATTCGTTAACGAGCAAACCCAGATCAGCATCAACAAACCCTCTTTCGGTAAAGTCGCCGATTCCACCTATTCAAAAACCTTTTTGGAAACGGTGAATAAATAAAACCCATGAAAATACCCCCTTTCTTCCCGCTGTTCTTTTTGCTTCTCCTGTCCGGTTCTTTTTGGCTTGCAGCCCAGCAAAGCCGGCCCGCCGGTTCCTCCAGCGACACGGATCTGCTGGACCGGGACATCGACAGCCTCTTCGGCGATCCGGAACCGGAAGCCGGACCGGGGGAAGCGGCCGGGGGCGGGGACGCCAAGATCGCGGGGAAGGAGGAAGGGGAAACCGGGGATGCCTCTTTTACCGGCAGCCTCCTGAAGGATCTGGTACGCCGGAGCGGGTTCGCCCTGGAAGGCTCTTTCCGCTTTTACAGCGGTTTTGCCCCGGGCTGGAGCGAAACACCCTGGAATTGGGACGAAGGGGAGGAAGAATTCACCCGTCCCGTGCTGGGGGGTATGTCGGCGGATCTGATCCTGGATTTCCAAATCTCCGATGTGTTCCGGGTCCGGAACAGCTTCGGCTTTTCCTACCCGGCCCTGGCCCTCGCGGTTAACGAGTTTTTCTTTGACTACAACGTTAAGAACCGCCTCTTTTTGCGGGCGGGGAAATTTACTCCCAGTTGGGGGCGTTCTTCCAGTTACCCCTTCGCCGATCTCCTTTCCCGGGTTCCCCCTGGGGATAAAGCTTGGGGAGACCCCTATGTTTTTAAGGTGAATCTGCCTATCGGCGTTGGGGGCATAGAGTTGATCAGCCTGACCCGCAGGGGTTTTATGGCCAGTGATACCCCCACTCCCGCGGAACTGGGTTACGGGGCTAAATACAACCTGGCCCTCCCCTGGGTCGATATAGATCTGGGCGCCTTTTACCTTGAGGCCATGCCTTTTCGGGTTATCGCATCGGCAAAGACCACCCTTCCCTGGGATATAGAGGCTTACACCGAGGGGCTCGTGGCCGCCCCCCACGAAACCAGGGAGGATCTGAGCCTTTCGGCCAACCTGGGCCTGGCCCGGGATTTTTTGGGCGAGCTCTTTACCCTGAACGGGGAGCTCTTTTACAACGGCGAGGAAGAGGCAAGATGGTTTAGCCCGAAGACGGATCTGCGGGAGGCTAAGGCTATCCCCCTCATCAAGGGCTTTAACGCCGCCTTCAACCTGGTTATCCGGCCCCGCCTCTTTTGGGATTTCAGGATCTTTAGCCAGCTTCTTTACGGCATAAAAGAGGATACCGTCCAGTTCGTGCCGGGATTTTCCTGCAAACCCCTGTCCCACCTGGAGCTTTCCCTGGCGGTCCCCATGGCCCTGGGCAGCCGGGACGGAACCTACTACCGGGACAACGTAGACACCAGGAACCGCCCCTTCGCCGTAGTCCTGCTGGTTTCCCTCCAGGGAAGCCAGCGGTTTGACTATTACCGCTAACGAAAAGGGCCGGGTAGAACCGGGGAGTTACCTCCCCGGAGCCCCGCAGACCCGGACGTGCCCAATTTTCGTACCGCAGGTACGCGGCGTCCGGTTCCTCGGTACGCATAATGTCCCCACATTTCCCTGTAAAGAGGCTCCCGGGGCCCCGTTAATCGCCGCCAAAGGCCCTGTCCGCCCTGCCGGTGAACCATTTCAGGATTGCCTCCACCCGGTTGGTAAAGGAAGACCCGATCCGTTCCCCCATGCCGGGAATGGCCGCCGCTTTAGCCAGGGAAGCCACGTAGACAAGGAGGCTGTCCTCCGCGTCAATTACCGCCACCACGGAACGGAGTTTGTTTTTCCCCACCGCGGGAATGATCCCGGCGTTCATCGTGGTAAGGTTTTCCTGGACAAAAGCAAGGAAATCCTCCCCGGCCCGGTAATCGTAGCGGTAGACATTCTCCCCAAAGGTCAGATCTTTCTGGCGGGCGTAGAGGGTAAGCAGGGCCGGGGGATCGGGGTAAAAAGGATCGGGCAAGGCCCGTTTGCTGTCCGGGCCTTCGATCACCCGGGAATATTCATAGAAAGTCCGCATGGTTTTACGGCTTGCCGAGTAGTACTGAACCCCTTCCAGGCTTGAAAGGGCCAGTACCCCGTTGAAAACGGCGTTGCGTTCAGCCGCGGTCCAGGAAGGCTCCGCGCCATCCGGTTTTTTATAGCGGATAAGGCCCTCCACAAGGATGCCGGGCTCCAGGGCCTTCATGTTTTCGTCCAGCAGGGATCGGAAACCGGCGTGCAAGGGCGCGAGGCTGGGGACTGGTTTTTTAAGCTGCGCCCCGGTAAGGGTTTTGCCGGCCCGCAGTTCCGCCGCCGCTTCCGGGCCGCTCAGCTCCTCCAGGGTCGCCCCCCAGAGAGAGGATGCCAGGCCCAAAAGCAAGGCCAGGGCGCTGGAGACTGTTTTCAGTTTCACTCCCATTCATCTAAAACAAACGAAACCGCCCCGAGGTTTCCCAGGAGCCGGTTAATCGTGGTTTTTATGTCTTTTTTCGGTAAAAAAAACATAAAACCTACAAGTCCCGCAGGCTCCTAGCGTCCGGCGCCGCGGTAGTAAACCCGGACCTGTTTGTAGAGCCCTTCGCCTTCGCTCTTGGTTTCCACATCGGCGATGTCGTTCAGGGTGGTGTGGATCAGGCGGCGGTCAAAGGGGTTCATCGGCTCAAGCAGGATGGAACTCCGGCTTTCCCGTACCCGATCCGCCAGGGTGTAGGCAAGGCGTACCAGGGACTCTTCCCGGCGGATACGGTAATTCTCGCTGTCCAGGATAATCCGTATATCTTCCCGGCCCAGGCGGCCGGCGTAGATATTGGCAAGAAGCTGTAGGGCGTCCAGGTTCTTCCCCTTCTTCCCGATGAGGATTGAGGAATACTCCGATTCAACCTTGAGCCCCAGCTTCTTTTCTTCCCGGAAGAGAACCGAAACCTTGCCCTCATAGCCCATGCGGGAAATAAGGCCGTCCACAAAACCAACCATACCCTGTTCAAACTCGTTTTTTGCCTCCGGGTCTCCGTAGACAGGCTGGGCATAAACCCTCCCGGCACGGTCTTCCCGGTTTTGCTGTTCCCTGGGGAAGGAATTCCCTTCCCTGTAACCCTCTTCTCCGTAATCCTCTTCCCCGTCCTCTCCGCCGGCCGTCCGGGCCAGGGCGGGCTTTTCGGTATGAACCCGGATTTTCACATAACCTTTTTTGAATAATCCCTGCCGCTGGGTTTCGAGGATCTCGATGTCGAAATCGTTCTTCTCAAGCCCCAATTCCGCCGCCGCCCGGTCAATGGCTTCTTTCTCGGTACGGCCTTCAAATTCGTACACCATGTATTTACGCTCCTGCGATTGAAATTGCTTGCTTATCCAAAACCCCGGCAGGGTTTTAGAGACGGCCCTATCTTCTTTTCTTTTTCGGGACAATAACCGGCTTGTTGCCCGCTTCCGCCGCCATGGCGGCCCGCCGTTTGGCCAGATACTTGTTTATCGCCAACTGCTGTACCATGGTCAGCACGTTGGACATGATCCAGTACAGAAGCAGACCCGAAGGCACATCGTACAGGATGAAGAAAAACAC
>JAISWN010000001.1 GCA_031271075.1 Treponema sp. | reverse complement strand
ATCGACGGGAAGTATTATATGCCCGTGGTGCGGGATGTGCCGGTCTTTCCCGGCAGGGATCTGAAACCCGGTGATACCTGGACAGCCCCCGGCCACGAGATGCACGACTTCCGGGACAGCTTCGGCATCCCCGATCCCTACCCCATCCCCTTTACCGCGAGTTACCGTTACCTGGGAATCCGCCGCTGGAAGGGGGAGGATTATCCTGCCTTTTCCGTCTCCTACCGGATAGAGGAACGGCCCCCGGCGGCGCCGGGACGGCTGCCGGGTCAGCTTTGGCCAAGGCGCATCACCGGAGCTTCGGATCAGATCGTCTACTGGGAAACCGGGATCGGCCAGGCCCGGGCCTACGAGGAAACATTCAGGATGATCTTCGAACTTTCCGACGGCGTTACCGTTGAATACCGGGGCACGGCCCGGGCGGAGATCCTGGAATCGCCGAAGATGGACAAGGAGGCTATAGCCGGGGAAATCGCCGGGGATCTGGACCGGCTGGGCCTCCGGGACGCTTCGGTAAGGGTGGACGAGGAGGGGATAACCATCAGCCTGGAGGATATCCGTTTCCAGGCCGATTCAGCGGCGATGCTGCCGGGTGAAGAGTCCAAGCTGGAGAAAATCGCCGGGATACTCAAACGTTACCCGGATCGGGATATCCTGGTGGGGGGCCACACCGCCCTGGCGGGAACTGAGGAAGGACGGAAGACCCTTTCCGCGGAGCGGGCCGCGGCGGTGGCCGGCTACCTTATCACCCGGGATGTCCGGGACGCCGAGCGGGTGGTGGTCCGGGGTTACGGCGCCGAACGGCCCGTGGCGGATAACCGTACCGAGGAGGGGAGGGCACGAAACCGCCGGGTGGAAATTACCATTCTTGAAAATTAGCCCCCCGAAAATTAGCCGGCCCTTTGCGGGTACTTGGGGTAAGAAACCATTTTACCCCAGAGGCCGGGCGGGCCCCTCGGCGCGGGACTTCTCCGTGTGGTAAAGTAGCGGGGGGCAGGATTATGGAAATAAAACCTCTTGAAACATCGGTGAAATTTGAAACCTCCGACGGCTTTTTGGGTAATCTTTACAGGGCGGCGGAGACCATGCTAAAAGGCAATGTAAAGGACGTCGCCGGACGCCCGGTTTTGATTGAGGGGGGCGGTTACAATTCAATCTGGATAGAAACCCAGCCCATGGGCGGGGAGATGTATGCCAAGAGGAACATGGAAGCGGCTATCAACAACGTGAGCCTGTTCATGGATTACCAGCACGAAAACGGCCGCTACCCCTACCGCATCAGCGTTGTTGAAGGAAAGCCGGAGCCCGCCTTCTTTCAGTTTCAGGGTTTCTGCTTCCCCCACCACGCCCTTAACCTCTACTACTGGGGGAAAAAGCAGAGCGCCGGGTACCTTGGCAAGCTCTACCGTTCCCTGGAAGCCTTTGACGCCTATCTCTGGAAGTACCGGGATTCGGACGGCGACGGCTGCCTGGAGATCTGGTGTCCCCTTGATACGGGGGAGGATCATTCAAACCGCTTTGCCGGCGCGGACGAAGCCCGCTGGAGCTGGCCCGGTGAGACGCCGCCTCTAAACGATCCGGTCTTTCCCATCGAGTCCATGGACGTGATGGGCTATTCCCACGACGCCCGGCTGACCCTGGCGAAACTATCAGGGCTCCTTGACAACGGGAAAGCCGCCGAATGGGACGGGAAAGCCGCCGAAGTGCGGCGGAAGATCCGATCCTACCTGTGGGATGAAAGCCGGGACGCCTGTTACGACCGGGGGAAGGACAACCGGTTTATGCCGGCTTTGCAGCACAACAACCTCAGGGTCATGTACCACCACGCCTTTTCGGAGGGTATGGCCCGTTGTTTTCTGATGCGGCACCTCCTCAACCCCGACGAATTCTTTACCCCCATGCCCCTTCCCTCAATAGCGGTGAACAACCCCGTCTTCAGGAACATCAGCGAGAACAACTGGAGCGGGCAGTGCGAGGGCCTCACTTACCAGCGGGCAATCCGCGCCCTTGAGAACTACGGCTTCTACTCCGAAATGGCCGTCTTCGGCAGTAAACTTATCGACTGCGTAGGGAAACGCAACACCTTCCCCCAGCAGTTCGATCCCTTTACCGGCGAATTTTCAGAGGCGGATAAACGTACCACCTACGGCCCCACCGCCTTGAGCGTCCTGGAATACATCTCCCGCTTCTACGGCGTCCACCTTCAGTTTGACGAGATATGGTGGGGCGCCCTGGGCAGAAAGGATCATCAGGTTTCCTACACCCAAAAATGGGACGGCGGCGAGTACACCGTGGAAACCGGAAAGAACGAGGTTACCGGCCTTCTCAACGGCAGGGAAGTGTTCAGGACGACCCCCGGCCTCCGGGTGGTGAGCGATTGGGAGGGCAGGATAAAAAGCGCCGCCAACATGACTGCCGGCAGCCTGGAAGGCGAATTCTCTGCCGGCGCCGAAAGGCGGCGTTTCAGGCTTAGGCCGAACGAGGTTTTGGAAAATGTATGATACCAGCGGGGAAAAGCTTATCGAGGCCGAGGGGGTTTCCCTTGGCTATGAGGGGCGCATCGTTCTTAGGGATCTGAGCTTTTCTCTGGATCCGGGGGATTACCTCTGCGTTGTGGGGGAGAACGGTTCCGGCAAGAGTACCCTGGTTAAGGGGATCCTGGGGCTTCTTAGCCCCGCCCGCGGGAGCCTCCGGGTGGGGCTCCGGGCCCGGGAGATCGGCTACCTTTCCCAGGAAGCGGTGGCGAAAGACGATTTTCCCGCCGGGGTTTTGGAAATCGTGCTCTCCGGGTTTCTGGGCGGTATGGGGCTGCGCCCCTTTTACAACTCCGGGGAGAAACGGGAGGCGGAAGAGAGGCTCCGGCAGATGGGGGCGGGGGATCTGAAGAACCGCTGTTACCGGGAACTTTCCGGCGGACAGCGGCGGCGGGTGCTTCTGGCCCGCGCCCTGGCGGGGGCAAAAAAACTGCTGGTTCTGGACGAACCCGCGTCGGGGCTCGATCCCCAGGTTCGGGAGGAGCTCTACGCCCTGCTTCAAAAAACAAACCGGGAAGGCATAAGCATCGTCATGGTTACCCACGATACCGAAGCCGCCCGGAAATACGCAAACCATATCCTAACCCTTAGGAGGGAATATGTTTACGATTTTATCTGAGATGTTCAGTTACACGTTCCTGGTCAGGGCCGCGGCGGTGGGCGCCCTGGTGTCCCTCTGCGCCGCCTTGCTCGGGGTCAGCCTGGTTTTGAAACGCTACTCCATGATCGGGGACGGGCTTTCCCATGTGGGCTTCGGCGCCCTGGCGCTGGCCACCGGGATGAACCTTGCGCCCCTGGCGGTTTCCATACCCATAGTGGTAGCCGCCGCGTTCCTGCTTTTGCGGCTGAGTGAAAACAGTAAAATTAAGGGGGATGCGGCTATCGCCATCATTTCAACCGGCGCCCTCGCGGTGGGGGTATTCATCATCTCCCGGACTACGGGAATGAATACCGATGTGTGCAACTACCTTTTCGGCAGTATCCTTGCCATGAGTAAAAGCGATGTTTACCTGAGCCTGATCCTTTCCGTGCTGGTTCTCGGCCTCTTCATCGTTTTTTACCACAAGCTCTTTGCCATTAGTTTTGATGAAACCTTCGCCCGGGCCACGGGGGTAAAG
>JAISWN010000394.1 GCA_031271075.1 Treponema sp. | reverse complement strand
GGCTTTGACGAACTGGACAAGATGACTTCGGGCTTCCACCCTTCCGAGTTTATCATCATCGGGGCCCGGCCTTCCATGGGGAAGACCGCCCTGGCGCTTACCATGGCCGCCAATATTTCTATCCACCGAAAGATACCCGCCGTCTTTTTTACCCTGGAGATGCCCGCCATGGCCCTGATGCAGCGGCTTATCTCCATGGAGGCGAAGATCAACGGAAACGCCCTGCGGAGCGGTTTTATAAAATCAAGCGATTTCCAGGATCTTCTGGACGCTGCCGGGCGTATCTACGAAGCCCCCCTTTACATTGTGGACATGCCGAACATGAAACTCCTGGACCTCCGTGCCCAGGCCCGGCGTATCCGGATGCAGGAAAAAATAGAGATCATGTTTATTGATTATCTTGGGCTGATAAGTTCCGAAAATTATAATACACCCCGGTACGAACAGATGTCGGAAATATCCCGTTCCCTTAAAAGCCTTGCCCGGGAACTGGATATACCCATCGTGGTACTGGCCCAGTTAAACCGGGACGCGGAAAAGGAAAAGCCCAACCTGTCGTCCATCCGGGATTCCGGATCCATTGAACAGGACGCGGATGTGGTGATGTTCCTTCACCGGGGACGGGACTCGGATAAAAAAGCCGCCGATACGGCGAATAACACGGGCAATGCCGCCGAAGAGGGAAAAACAAGCCTTATCCTTTCCAAACAGCGGAACGGCCCGGTAGGGACAATAGATTTGGTGTTCATGTCCAAATACGCGCGGTTTGAATCTATGGCAAGAAACCATTAACTTTAGATTGGATTTAAAGGGGGAGCCAAGCATGGCGTTTATCGAAAATTACGATTTTGAGTTTCTCAAGAATGAAGCGGAGAATTTGGTCCTTAATGAACTGGAGCAGCAGCTTGCGTCATATCCTGATGAAATTTGTACCTGTAACGACTGCGTGGTGGATATGGCCGCCTTTGCCCTGAATTCGGTCAAACCCCTGTACCGCTACTCCCTTTTGGGGGGCCTCTACGCGGCGGAGGCGTTGAACGACCACAAGGATTACGCGGAAAGCATCCGTAACGCCGTTGCCGCCGCCATAGAGAAGGTGCGGCAGAACCCCAGCCACGATTAAGGGCGGTGGGCCTCTTAGCAGTTTGGTGCGCTTCGCACGTAAAAACCCAAAATCGCCTGACAGGCGATTTTTTACCCTGCAAACTGCCTCGTCCTAGGGGATCACCTTCCCCTGCGCAAGGCCGAATTCCAGGCTTCCAAGGGACCATTCGGTTTCGTAAAGCCGGAAGGCGGCCAGCATTCCGCCGTTTTCCGGATCGTGCCAGGAGATGTTCCCGTCCGTATCCAATACAACAAAGCAGGCTTCACCGCCCATAAGGCTGCGGGGAATCCCCGCTCCCCGCTCAAAAGAAACCATGCCTTTGGCAGTATAAGCGGCGGCTTCACCGTTTCCCAGAGTCGAAGCCAGGATTCCCCCGGCCTCGGCGATGCTGAATACCGTATCCTCTCCCCGGTACTCCACGAGCCGCGGGGATCGGGGGGAATCGGAGGAATCAAGCCGAATGACGGAAGTTACCCTTTCCCCTTCTTTTTCGTTCACCGTGGCGGCGTAAACCGCGCCGGAAGCGCCCCGGTAGAGCAGGGCGCCCACCGTTGCCGGATAGGGCAGGGGGAGGGTTTCTCCGGTGGCGGTGTCTATCATGAGGAAGGGGGAGTTGCCGGAAAGGGCGCCGCGGCCCAGGACGATTCCGTTATCGTTAAGAAAGACCGCATCCATGGAACCGATAGAAGAAAAGGAAAAGACAAGATCCCCCGTGTTGAGGGAAAGAACCGAAATATTTCCAACCGAGTCTAAAAAAAGCCCCTTATCCCCCAGGGCCGAAACGGAGCGGATGGAGGAGTGGCGGGAAAGTTTATCAAATACAATGCCCCTATTCAGCCGGGCGCCGGTATCATTCCAGAGGATAAAACGGTCTCCCCCGCCGTCCTCAGCCACAGGGGCAAGCCGGGTATAGCCGCCGGCATTCTCCAGCCTGATGGCGCTTCCGTTTCTGAGGAGGGAAAAATTCAGGGGGATATACCCCAGGCGGCCGTCCCCGGTAAGGAAGGCTATCAGGTTACGGCCCACCGCGGCTCCGGCGATAGCTTTCTGTTTTTTTGTCTTCATGGGCTTTAAAGCGCCGTTGGATTCCTGCAGCAGGACTATCCCCCCGGCGCTGCCCAGGGCGATAAAATCCCCCGCGGGGGCTGCGCTACGGATATCCCAGGAACCCGCCGGGAAACTCAGGAACCGGGTTCGCTGGAGCCTCCCTTCGGGGTACATCCGGAAACTAAAAACGCCGCCGGGAACCACGCAGAAAAAACCCGTATCACTCTTGTCATCCGGCATAAGGAAGCCCCGGGAAATCGAAGCGTCCCGGACAAGCTCCCTTCCCGAAACGGCGTCTACCACCACCAGGCCCCGGGAATCTATGCCGGCAAAGAAACGGCGGTTACCGAACAGGATGGGAGAGGACATGCCCGCCGGGGCGGGGAAATGGTTGGTCTCCTTCCCCAATTCCAGATCCCAGTAGGATATGTTTCCCCCGGGTGAATAAACCACCATGTTCCGTTCCGAGCGGCCGGTAGCGGCAAAGGTAAGGGGCCCCGCAAGATCAGGCGGGGAGGGAAGCGGCTTCCCGGTTTCCGCGTCAATGATTACCAGCCCGCTTCTTCCGTTCCCCGTGGCGATAAGAAAGCGTCCCCCGGCGGAATAGTTTATATAGTTTACCGGTTCCCGAAACTCCAGGACAAAGATCCTTTTCGGGAAACCGTAATCCCAGGAGGATACCCGGAAGAACCCGATCCCGTCGCTTTCAAGACAGGCGATCTGTCTTTTTCCCGGCCGCAGGATTATGGAAACAAGAGGCGCGGAACTCACCTGGAACCGTTCCTCCGCCGCCCCGGTACGGGGGTTCCAGAATTCCACAAACCCGTCTTCCCCGGCGCTGATGATATACTCCCCATCGTAAAGGATGCCGGTTACCGCTCCCCGGTGGGGAGCGGGAGGGACGCCCGACAGGAGAAGGGAAGGGGACTGGGCACTGGAACAGGGGGCCGCGAAGAAGAAGACAAGGGTGAGCAGCAGGGGGAAGAACGTTTTTTTCAGAATACCGGAATCCAAGGCCGCTTTCCCAAAAACTGAAATTTTGGGAAAAAGATAATGGCGCTTCAAATCTGCTCCTTTGGCTAATGACGGACCAGATACAGAATATCTCCAAATACGGCAAAGATCATCAAGCCGAAAATCAACACTACCCCCACGGTTTGAAAGGCGCTTACTACCCGGGGGTGAAGGGGTTTCCGCTGAACCAACTCCACCGCGAAGAGGAGGATCATGCCCCCGTCAAGTACCGGCAGGGGGAGGAGGTTCATGACACAGAGGGCGATGGAAATGAGGGAGAGGAAATTGGCCATGGAACGGAACCCCGTGCCGATACCCTGCCCGAAACCTTCCGCGGCAATATCCCCGGCCATGTAGGTGATCCGTACCGGGCCGGAAACCGCCTGGGTAAGATCGATACCCCGGAAGAGGAGGGAAAGGCTCCGCAGGGATACTACCAGGGTCTTCCAGGTCTCGCGGGTCCCCTTCGCCAGGGCCGCCGGGGGAGGGAGGGAGGGGTTTTTGTAAGTTACGGCCCCGTAACTTAAACCCAGATCAACGGCGCCCCCCTCCTGGTAGAGGGGGATAAGCACGGTACTGGCTTTTTCGCCCTTCCGCTCGTACTCCACGGTAAGGCTTTGGGGACTCCCTTCCAGTATGGAAAGCATCTTCATCGTATATGGCAGATCCTCCCCGTTTACCCTGAGAATCCGATCCCCCGGCAAAAGCCCGGCCGCCCGGGCAGGCCCGGCAGTTTCGCTCAGCACCGGTTCGGTCCAGAAATAGACCCCTATTTTCCCCGCCCCGGTACTTTTTTCCAGGTTGGGCCGAACCGTAAGATCAAGAATCGTCCCGTTCCTGTCCACCTTAAGGGCAAGGTCTTTTTCCGGGTTTACCGCGATATTTTCCTGTATGTCGTGATAGTAGGGGGTATCGACGCCGTTTATGCTGATTATCCGGTCGCCGGTTTCAAGCCCCGCCTCGTCGGCCGGGTAAAT
>JAISWN010000354.1 GCA_031271075.1 Treponema sp. | reverse complement strand
ACGGCAAACGTAAAGCTGTTAGAACTGCCGGGCGAACTCAGTGTCAGTACGCTGCTGGAAGAAATCCGCGTGGAAAGGCCCTAATATGTCAGCGTTCAGCTAAACGACCGGATGATTCAGCGGGCCGACTTTGACACGACCACGGTACGGGAAGGGGCGATCGTGGAATTCCTCTACTATATGGGCGGCGGACACTAACGTGCTGGTCCTCCCTCCCGAACTTCACCGCGAAATCACCGCCCATGCCCGCGCCGGCCTTCCCAATGAAGCCTGCGGCCTCCTGGCCGGAGAACTTCGGGGGGAAGAAGGGCTTGTGAAGGCTGTTTACGGCCTCGAAAACACCGACCGGAGCCCTGAACATTTTTCCATGGCCCCGGAGGATCAGTTCAGGGTTATCGGGGATATACGGAAAAAGGGCCTCGTCCTGCTGGGCAACTTTCACAGCCACCCGGTTACGCCGGCCCGCCCTTCGGAGGAGGATAAACGCCTTGCCTTCGATCCTTCCCTCAGTTATGTTATTATCTCCCTTAAAGACGGGGAACCGGCTTTAAAAAGTTTCGCGGTTAAAAAGGGAAGCGCCGAAGAAGAAGCGGTAGAACTGACAAACTGATGCCCCATTTTCCCCTTTTCATCGATCTTCATGATCTTCCCTGCCTGGTAGCCGGAGGCGGTGCCGTGGCGGTCAGGAAAATCGAAACCCTCCTGGAATTCGGTGCCAGGGTTACCGCCCTGGATCCCCTGCCTTCGGAGGCTCTGGAGAAGCTGTCCCGGAATGGATATCTGAGCCTTCTCCGCCGTTTCTACGCCGGGCCGGAGGATCTAAAAGGCGCGAAGATCGTTATCGCGGCTACCGGCGACAGGGAGGCAAACCACCGGGTATCCCAGGATGCCCAGGTCCGGGGAATTCCGGTAAATGTCGCGGACGATCCGGAAGCCTGTACCTTCTTCTTTCCCGCCATTGTCCGCCGGGGAGACCTGGTGGCAGGGATCAGCACGTCAGGAACCTGCCCCCGTTTCTGCGCCCGTCTCAGGGAAAGGCTGGAAAAAGAGTGGCCCCCCGGCTGGGGGGAAGCCCTGAAAACCCTGGGGGCTGAGCGGCGGCGGCTCCGGGCCGCGGAGGGTTCGGAAAAGACCCTCCCCCTTCTGGACAAGATGATCTCCCGGATCTTTGGGGAAGAAAATTCCCCGTGAACCGGGTTATCCGAATCGGCAGCCGGGAAAGCGATCTGGCGGTAGCCCAGAGCCGGCTCGTCATGGAGGCGATAGCCCGCTTTAACCCCCGGCTTAGGCTGGAACTGGTAACCATGAAAGCCCTGGGGGATCTCCGGACGGAAACCCATGCGGGGATCGGTACAGAATTCCCTATGGATCCATCCCCGGAAGCTCCCGGAGTATCCGGTGGAGTGAAGGGGCTCTTCACCGGCCGCCTGGAGGAGGCGCTGGCCCGGGGGGAAGTGGATCTCTGTGTCCACAGCCTCAAGGATATGGCGGAACAGACGCCTGATGAACTGCCCGTTGTGGCCATGCCGAAACGGGGCGACCCCCGGGACTGCCTTATCCTTCCCGTGGGGGAGGGCTTCAGGGGCTTTGGGGATCTGCGGCGGCTCTGCGGGGACCGGCCGGTAGGTTCTTCCAGCGTCAGGCGGAGGATACAGCTTCATTCCCTGGCCCCTTCCCTCCGCTTCGCCCCCATCCGGGGAAATGTCCCTACCCGGATCGGGAAACTGGACAGGGGCCAGTACGGCGCCCTGCTCCTGGCCGCCGCCGGCCTGGAACGGCTGGGTATCTCCCACAGGGCAGCTTACGCCTTTCCGGTCCGGGAAATGATCCCCGCCCCAGGCCAGGGAACCCTGGCGGTTCAGGGCCGCCGGGGGGAGGACTACGCCTTTCTCGATCCTATCCGGGATCGGCTTACCGAGGAAGAGGCTCGGGCGGAACGGGGTTTTATCCGGGCCCTTGCCGCCGGCTGCGCCTCCCCGGCCGCCGTCTATGCCCGGATCTCCGGCGGGGAGATCCGGTTGAGCGCCCTTTTCGCGGCGGACACCGAAGCCCCCTTCTTCCGGGACGCTATTTCCGGCCCCCGGGAGGAAGGCCCGGCTCTCGCGGAAACCCTGGCCCGGCGGCTCTTGAAAAAGGCGGGAAGGTGAAAACCCCCGAGCCTTCCCCGGGCAAAGTCTGGCTTGTGGGCGCCGGCCCCGGCGACAAGGGGCTTCTCACCCTCAGGGGAAAGGTGGTTCTTGACAAAGCCGACGTGGTGGTTCACGACCGGCTGGTTTCCGAGGAGACCCTCCTGGATCTCCCCCCGGCGGTCCGTCTTGTAGACGTAGGCAAGTCCCCGGGGAATCACCGGGTTTCCCAGGAGGATATTCACCGGATCCTTATCGCCGAAGCCCGGGCCGGGCGAAAAGTGGTTCGCCTTAAAGGGGGAGACCCTTTCCTCTTTGGCCGGGGGGCCGAGGAAATGCTGGCCTTGAGGGAGGCAGGGGTTCCCTGTGAGGTGATCCCCGGCATAAGCTCCGCCCTGGGGGTTCCCGCCCTGGCGGGTATCCCCGTGACCCACCGGGGCCTTAGTTCCGGCCTCCACGTGATCACCTGGCGCGGCAGCGGCCGGGCCGCTCCCTCCCCGGAACTGCTCCGTTCCCTGGCGAAGGCCGGGGGAACCCTGGCGATCCTCATGGGAGCCTCGGCCCTGGGGGAAATAGGCGGCGCCCTGATAAAAGCCGGCTTTCCCCCGGACCTCCCCGCGGCGATCATCGAAAACGGGGCAAGCCCCCTCCAAAGGCTAAGGCGCCTCAGCCTGGAAGAACTCGCGGCCCTTCCGACCCTCCCCGAGTCCCCCCTGCCCCCGACGCTTATTCTTGCCGGGGCGGTCTGCTCCCTGGCCGGGGAAACCGGGCCGCCGGAGAAACCGGAGCCGGAGGCCGGCCGGCCCCCGCCGCTCAGGGGGCTCCGCATCGTGGTTACCCGGCCGGAACCCCGGAACGCCGAACTCTGCCGCCTGATAGGGGAACTGGGCGGCAAGGCCATTCCCTTTCCCTGTATCCGGACGATCCCCTTTCCGGATCTGGGCGGCCTTATCCTCCGGGAAGCCGGGGCCTGCCGCTGGCTTGTCTTTACCAGCGCCGCCGGGGTGGAGATCTTCTTTGACGCCTATCTGGGCGCGGGGGGGGATTTCCGGAGCCTGGGGGGGAAAAAATTCGCCGCCGTCGGCCCCGCCACCGGGGAAGCCCTGTCCCGGCGGGGTTTTATCCCCGATTTTGTTCCCCCGGTTTACCAGGGCGGGGCCCTTGGGGAGGGGCTTGCGGGGAAAATTTCTCCGGGAGAAACCGTCCTCCTGGCCCGCGCCCGCCTGGGTTCCCCCGAACTGCCCCGGATTCTTGCGGAACGGGGCCTTGCCTTCCGGCAACTGAGCCTCTACGACACGGTTCCGGCGGAGGGAAACCCCTGCGCCCGGCGGCTCATCGAGGCCGGCCGTTTTGATCTGGTGTTTTTCTCCAGCCCTTCTATGGTGTCCGCCTTTGTCCGGGCTTTCCCGGCCCTCGATCTTCCCCGCATCCGGGCTATCTGCGCGGGGGAAAGCACGGTAAACCGGGCGCGGGAACTGGGCATGTCCCCCCAGGCGGCGGGGGAAGCAAGCGCCGAAGCCCTGTGCCGTAAGGCCGCGAAGCTGAACGGAGATACGGGGAGGGGAAAATCTGAACTGTAAACGGGATGGGCCTTGCCGGTGTTCTTAAATCGGAACAGGGCGCCTGCGGGCATTTTATACGGATTCAGGAATTTTATAAGCGGATTGGGCAGTTCCCGGTTTTGCCGGCAGTATACAAAAAAACCCGGAATGTAAATTTCCGGGCTCTTTGTTGCTTTAAAAGCGGGAAACGGGAGTCGGACCCGCGACATCGACCTTGGCAAGGTCGCGCTCTACCACTGAGCTATTCCCGCATATTCAATCAACCACATCCTGTGGTCTCCCTCCAGGCCGGGGTTTTTGCCTGACAGCGCCATCCGTGGCGCTACGGACTTTAGTCCGATCCCTCCTTGGGTCGGCGACAAGAACCCTTCGATCCCTGCGCCTGTACCTTGAGCCGCCCGAGGATCGAACTCAGGACCCGCAGATTAAGAGCGGGTGTCTCGCTATGCTCAATAAGATAGGTATAAGAAACATTTTTAATCTAGTCAATACCCCTTTTTATCAAATTTAATCATTTTAATTGTCATTCACTTTGTCAAGGTTTTTTAGAACCTACGGATAACCTATCCGTTTATCGTTTGTAAATCATTATAATATAAAGAGTTACAAATTGGTTTTTGCGGGTATGACAAGAGAATATGATAAAATCCCCCTGAAAAGCAGCCCCGGCAAGCCCCGGGCTCCCCCAATTCACGCCCTCCGCCGGTGCTTCCGGCGGATGAGGAAATTTGCAGAGTTTGCATCTCCCTGGGGGATTGCAAACTTGCAAACCGGCTAAGGACGCACGTAGAGGGGCCATAACGGTTTTACCTTGGCCGGATGCACATTGCAGGGGGCGGTTTATCAGTCCTGGAGGGCGGGGATTGCCCCGCTTCGCTTGTGCCGCCTTATCATCTTGCTGACATCGGCAAAATGATAGGGCGCATCCCCGGCATGGTCCGGGGCTGCCCCGGAGGGGGGTATTAAGTAACCGGCTGCCGGGCAAGGTCTCAACCACGGGCCTTTGAAAGTATCTCCGGGTTATCCGCCACGTAATTCAGCACATCGGCCATTATCCCGATGCAGCCTTTCCCCAGGGCCTTGTATTTTGCCAGTACATCCGGCATGAGCCGAAGGACAACTACGGGGCGGATGTCTTTTCTCTTTTGCGCCGCCCGTAAAGCGGCGAATTCGGCCAACGCCTCCGG
>JAISWN010000330.1 GCA_031271075.1 Treponema sp. | reverse complement strand
AACAGAATCGAAACCGCCAAGAACGCCCTGGCGGAGGGGGCGACGGTGGAATTTGTCAGCAGGATCACGGGGCTTGATCCCGCGACCGTCAAAAGTTTCGCTGTCCGGTAAAAAGTATTTTGAATCGCCGGCCCGGCAGGAATTCTCGGTTTCAACAAAGGACACGAAAAAAACACGGAGGTTTTCTCACCAATCCGGGCTTTCCTTATCCTTTATCCCTTATCTCCTACTACCTACTCTATACTTTACACTCCGTGAAAACTCGCAAGGTGGTTAAATCTTCTCAGGGACAGGCGTGATTGTAACACGGGGGATTTCAAGAAGAAGCGCAAGGGATAGGAGGGGTGCGGAGCAGACCCGGCGCGGAGCGGCGGGGCCGGAGTGTGGCAGCCCGTGGCTGCCTTAACGGAGCCCCGGATAGCCCGGTTTTTTCGCGGTTTAGCGCGGAAAAATGCGCCCAAATTCCGGCTTATGAGACACAGTAAACTGTCAGCACGATCTTGAGGAGGTAAAAAATTGCCTCGTTGGGGACCTTTGGAAGTTTTACGCGAAACGCGGCAAAGTGCTAACGGGCCTGTCTGGGGGGAGGGGGTATAATTAATGAACGGCTAAACGCCACCGGAAGGGAGGAAGACAGAGACACGCATCCGCAAATGCCGAAGCGAATGACAGGCCGCTTGTCATGGTATCTTCCTTTCCGTAAAAATAGTGCCGCCCTCAGACCTTGTAAATAACATAGCGCCGGTTGGATAAAAATGTCACGGCGCCCAGGCGGCATAGGACAGCGGTTCTCAAAAAGGGGAATGGGGATGGGTATGTTGAGCAGTCCCCGGCGATCTGGTAAGATCGTTTCCGGGATTTCAGTGTCAGGATTTCAGTAGACAAAGGGGGCGGCAAATGCTGCGATTGCCTGTGGCCGGCGGCGGGGTGCTGGATATCCGGCCTTCGAAAATAATAGCCGTGGGGCTCAACTACCGGGCCCATGTGGCGGAAAGCGGCGAAACTTTCGACAAAAAGCTCGCGGGGCTTCCCAAAGAACCGGTGCTTTTCGCGAAAACGCCGAATGTCCTTACCGGTCCTGGGGAGCCGATTGTTTTACCCGCCCTTATCGGGGATTACCGGTTCGACGAAGCCCGGACGGATCTGGAAGCAGAACTGGCGATTATCATTTCCAAAAGGGCCAGGCATGTGCCGGAAGAGTCGGCCTTCGATTATGTGCTGGGTTATACCTGCTTCAACGATGTAAGCCAGCGGAACATACAAATGGGAGACCCTTCCGGCTGGTTCCGGGGGAAATCCTTTGATACCTTCGGCCCCATAGGCCCGGTTGTTGTACGCCGGGAGGATCTGCCCGATCCGGGGAACCTTAAAATTCGCGCCCGCCTTAACGGGGAACTCAAACAAGAGGCTTCAACGGCGGACATGATTTTTTCCGTTCCCGCCCTGATAGCCTTTATCTCCAAAAACATGACCCTGGAGGAGGGGGACATTATTGCCAGCGGTACGCCCAGCGGGGTCAGTCCCATCAAAGCCGGCGACACGGTGGAAATAGAAATCGAAGGCATCGGGGTACTGCGGAACCCGGTAATAGGGGAGCCGGTTTAAAATAGCCGGAACTGGGGGTCGTGTTTTGCCCGCCGATCTTCCCCGGCAAGGGGTACCAGTTGCTCCAGTTCCCCCAGGAACCGGCTGGGGCTCCCGGCGAGGATCCGGCCCCGGAAATTCCGCGAACGGGCCCAGGAAAGGTAAAGCCCCCGCCGCGCCCTGGTCATGGCCACGTAGAGAATCCGCCGCTCCTCCTCAAGCCGGGGGGACTTGCCCGAAGGTTCCCCGGCCGAGTCGTCGTAGAGCAGGTCATCGTAGAGGGTGAAGGGAAGTATGCCCTCCTCAAGGCCGGGGATAAACACATGATCGAATTCCAGGCCCTTGGAGGCGTGGATGGTCATAACCCTGACCCCCTCCCGGTACATCTCTCCGGGAAGCTCCTCGGGGCCGCTGTAGGCCAGGGTATCCAGCAGAGATTGCAGGTTCCCGAAGAGGCCGGCCATACGGATAAGCCGTTCAACCGGCTCGGGCGTGTCCTTTCCGCGGCGGCGGAGCTTTTCCTTTTGCCGGCTCAAGGCGTCCCAGACCCTCCTTATTTCCTCCTCCGGGCTTAAACCGGGGCCTGAACCGGGGTTCCGCCGGCTTTCCCGCAGTTGATCCAGGAGGCTGTGTACCGGCTCCTCCTCCCACCATACCCGCTCCCCGCTTAGTTCGAAGGGTATGCCGTGATCCTTCAAAGCCTTGATCACCGGGCCTGACATAACCGCGGCCCGGAGAAGTACGGCGCAGTCTCCGGGGGCCGCCGTCCCGGCATTACCGGCCCCGCCCCTGCCCGCCGCCCCGCTGTCCATGGCGAAGAAGCCGGTTCCCCCTACCAGGGCGGCGATTCCCCGGGCAATGCCCTCGGCTTCGGCCTTATCGGTGCCGTATTCGGAACGGGAGAGGCTCACTGCGTCGCCGTCCTGGCGGGACAGCCCCTCAAGTTCGGCCCCCACAAGCCGCCCCGCCGCGCCGATGATGGGGGCGGAGCAGCGGAAACTTTTGGTCAGCTCGAAGCGGCCGGCCCCGGGGTAGTCCTCCAGGAACCGGTCGATGAATCGCTTGTCCGATCCCCGGAATCCGTAGATGGCCTGGTTGGGGTCTCCGATAAGCCAGAGCGTCCGCGTCCCTCCCTTATCCGTCCCTCTTCCGGCATCCTCCTCCGGAGGCGCCAGAAGCCGGATCAGCGCGTATTGGGCAAAGTTGATGTCCTGGTACTCGTCCACAAAAACATGCCGGTACCGGTTCCGATAGTAGGCCGGCAGATCCTCCCGGGCCAGGAGGAGCCGTACCAGTCCGGCGGGGAGATCCTCAAAATCCAGCAGCCCTTCCGCCCGGAGGCGGTTCCGGTACTGTTCGTACAGGGCTTCCAACTCCGGTACCGCCGCCGGGTAGTCCCCTTCCGGCGGCAGGATGGCCGCCGCGCCAAGTTTCGGCTCCTTTTCCCCGGGCAGAAGGAGAAAACGCTTCCGTTCTTCGATGTAGGTTCCCAGCCGCCGGGGCCGGAGGGCCTTGCCGGAGCCGTGGGCAGAGCCCTTGGTTTTTTCCACCGGGACGCAGAGTTCCCGGAGCAGATCCTCCCGCTCCTTCTCGCCCAAGACGCGGAAGTCCCCGGGGACTCCCTGTTCCCGCAGGAGGGCGGAGCAGAGGGAGTGGAAGGTTGCCACGGTAAGCCCCGCGGCCATGCCGTCGGCCATACGGAGGATCCTTTCCCGCAGTTCCGCCGCGGCCTTTACGGTAAAACTCAGGGCCAGGATCGACGCCGGGTCTGTCCCTCCCGCAAGGAGCCGGAGGATCCGCGCGGCCAGCAGCGCGGTCTTGCCGGTTCCCGGCCCGGCTATGACCAGAACCCTGCCGCCTTCGTAAGCCAGGGCCCGCTCCTGATCCCGGTTCAGGGTAAAAGCCTCCCCCGGAAAAACCGGGGCGGGAACTTCGCCCTGGCCGGCGGGGGGGATCGGGGGGGAAGGGGAAATTTCGGCGTTTCCTTTCTTTTTCGCCCTCCGGCTCTTTTCTTTTCCGTGATTTCCGGCTCCAGTCCCCCCGGCACTTTCCTTCGGAAACTCCTGCGGAGACTCCTTCAGAAACCCCTTCCCAGACTCCTGCTCCGGAAACTCCCCCGGAAGCCCCCCGAAAAGATCCTGTTCCGCGGGATCGCCGGGGATCTTCCCGGCGGGGAACACCCGGATTACCCCGTACTCCCCGTCATAGCCGGGGCTGAGGGATACCCTCCCGTCGCGCATCCTGCCTACCGCCTCCGCCAGGAGTTCCCCGGAAAGCCCCGGAACCCGCAGCCCGCCTATCGTTCCCAGGCTCATATCCATAAGCAGGGAAAATTCGCTTCCCGCGCTTTCGATAAGCCCCCCGTAGAGGGCCTTTACCTTTCGGGAATCAGACCCGGTTTTCAGTATCTCCCCCAGAATTTCCTTGAGGGGGATGAGCGAATGGTAGGGCCGGCGGTTGCCCTCCTGTTCCGGCGGGCAGGGGCTCTGCTCGTCCACCGGCCGGTCCGCCAGTTCCAGCACCCGGCCCATGACCCCTTCGGTAAGGGGCTTCCCGCAGACCGGGCAAACGCCCTGCTCCCGGGCCGCCTCCTCCGGGCCAAGGCATACGCCGCAGTCCCGGTGCCCCGCGTAGTGGTACTTCCCCTCCTGGGGGAAAAATTCGACGGTTCCCCCAATCCGCCCCCGGACGCCGCCGCCGGAACCCAGCGCGGCCCTGAAGGAGGCAAAGGAAAGATCCATGTCGAATATCGTCGCTTCCCTGCCCAGTTTGTCGGGAGAGTGGGCGTCGGAGTTGGAAACGATGGAGAACCTGTCCAGCAGGGAGAGGGCCCAGTTCATCGGGGGGTTGGAGGAAAGCCCCGTCTCCACCGCGGGTATGAGGGAACCCAGATCCCCGTAACATTCCTCTATCGAGTCGAAACCGGATTTGGCCCCCAGG
>JAISWN010000299.1 GCA_031271075.1 Treponema sp. | reverse complement strand
CTGTATAATTTTATGGGACAGTTTGAAAGCGACTGGAACCTGGTCTTTGCGGATGTTATTCTTATTACCATCCCTCCCCTTATCCTGTTTGTATTCTTTAACAGGAAAATTGTTTCGGGTATTACCGCGGGGGCGATTAAGGGATGAACGGGGAAACCGGCCTGACGGCATGTTTCCCCTGGAAATTATCGGGCTTACGTCAGGCTTTTAGAAAAATACGCCGGCCGGGCGTCAAAATAAGAAGCTGACCCGCCTCCCCTTCGGAATATTAAGGCGCTTAGCGGCCCCGGGTTAAGTTGACATACCGGGGCGGATAAAATAGATTAATAGACGTGAAATTTCCTGAAAAGTTTGTTTCCGCTTCCGCGGTTGCCGCCTTGACGGCGGGGATCGGCGTAGGTCTGGTATTCGGTATCCTCCTCCCCAAGCTGATATCCGCCCAATCGGAGGGGGTGGTAGACTACGAAAAAGCCGCCACCATCTTCGCCCCGGAAGAGCGCGTCAAAACCGCCGACGCCGGGGACAGCCCCGAAGACATTCTCAGCTTCGAGGTTCCGCCGGGGGCAAAAGGTTACGATGGCCCGGCCCTGGCCCGATCCATGACCCTGGAACCCAGGGAAGCATGGCTTTCCTGGATGCAGACCAACCGGAACGATAAGCCCGGTTTTTTGGAAGAACGGTACCAGCTCGCCATGAATTTTATCGAGTCTTCGGAACTCAAGCGCCCTGATGATGTACGGGCCTTTCTGCTGGCCCCCCGGGAACACTTTGTCCGGGAGCGGAACCGGGGGCTGGAATACGCCGACACCTGGCTCCCCATAGGCTACGGGGCTACCATTACCGATCCCGACGTGGTCGCCATGATGACCACCAGCCTGAACATAAACCCTGGGGATCGGGTGCTGGAGATAGGCACCGGCTCGGGCTACCAGTCGGCCATCCTCTCCTACCTTACCCAGGAGGTGTACACCATCGAAATTATAAAACCCCTGTACATCGAAACCGACAAGCTTTACCGGGATCTGGAAAAATCTTTCCCCTCCTACGGCGGCATAAGCCGGAAGCTGGGGGACGGTTACTACGGCTGGGAAAAATACGCCCCCTTTGACAAGATCATCGTAACCTGCGCCATCGATCATATCCCCCCGCCCCTGCTCAAACAGCTTAAACCGGGGGGGATCATGGTTCTGCCCCTGGGCCCTCCCCAAAGGCAGTACATTATGCAGGTAACAAAAGAGGTGGCCGGGGACGGCGCCATTATTCTGAACCGGCGGGATGTCTACAACGGCCTCAGGGTTAAATTCATCCCCTTCCGGAACGAGGAGGGAACCTCCTACAGCGCCCCGGCCGGCACGGAATCAACAACCGCGCCCTGAAGTCGAACCTGCGGTTCGGCGGGGTATTAAGCGGACTTGCCCGCAAGTCCGACCCCTCGGCACGAATAAGGGCCGGCCAGCCTGTTGCGCTTGGATGTTTATCCTGAAATGGCGCCGGCTACCCCAAAAAAACCTTCTATACCGCCCACTCCTTTCTCAGGATTGACACCACGCCTCCGCGCCCCGTGGCAACCGTGAAATATTTTAAGAACAGGCCGGTTCCCAAATGCCGGGGTTCGGAACCGCCCCGGGCTTAAACCTTTATGTGCCCGTGATTTTCCCAGCCCGGTAAGGAGCATAGAACCAGGCGCTTGTCAAAATCAGCTCCCTTTGGGGTATCATACGGCTTCCTTGGCCGACAATTCAATGAAAAATTTGAAAAACAGCAATATTTGCCATATATTTTAATAGTGAACGGGTAGACACATATACCAAAGGCAGGTAAAATTTATGAAATTGGGTTTGGTTTCAAAAACCAACCTTTTGAGAAAGCTTCCGGCAGCAGAACTCCCGGATAGCTTTGTGTAAGGGTAAGTCCCCTTTTTTCCGATACTGAGGAAGGAAGGGGATGGAAATGAGTGAATTTATTAAGATGATGATGATTGGAAAACCGTTTTTTCGGATCTATAAATACCTGTGCCGCCATTCTTTGATCCCCCGGATCGTTGCCTTAAGCCTTGCCGCTGCTTTCCTCCTGGGCGCGGCCCTGCTGGTCAGTTTCGCCATCTTCGCGCCCGAGCTTCCGCCGGAAAACCTTTTTTCCAAGATCAATGACGTGGCCGCCTACTACCAGAACCCGGATAATTCCTGGCTTGACTCCCAGGTGGTACTCCCCCTGGAGGATAAGGAGTGGGCAAGCATCTCCACCCTTCAGGACGAAGAGGATGTAACCGGCGCGGGAACCCGGACCATCGACCGGGCGGAGGATATTGAATACCGCATCAGACCCGGGGAAACCCTTTCGGAGATTGCCTACGCCTACGATCTTTCCTTCGAAGTTTTGGCCTGGTACAACAAAATTACCAACGCCAACCGTATCCGGGTGGGAACCCTTATTGTTATTCCCTCCGTGCAAAACGCCCAGGCCGCGGAGACCCGGATGGCCGGGGAGCCCCGTAAAACCCCGGCAGTTTCCCGGACAAGCACGAAAAGCGTAACCATAGGTTTTGAAAGCAGAAACAACGGGGAAACGGGGGGTTCGGGGGTAACGGTGCAGTTCTTCGTTCTTAACCCTCAGGCGGAGAGCCTCCAATCCTTTGAATGGGATTTTGGAGACGGCAAACGGGGCTTCCGGCCCAACCCCAGCTACGAGTATTCGGCCCCCAAGACCTATGTGGTCCGGCTTACCGCCCGGGACGCCGCGGGAAGCATCTACAAATCAAACCCTCTTTACATTGATATTCCCCATCCCGAATCGGTGGCGGAGCGGAACACCACCAGATTCGTTACCCTTTCCACGCCGGACGAGCTGTTTGTGGTAAGAGGCGAAATTACCCGGGTAGCCCGCTACCCCTCGGTGGAGGAATCCCCCCTGGATCTGAGTGAATCGGACCAGTTCCTGACCAAGGCCAGGTTCCGGAAACCCGGCTACTACGGCCTTACGGTAACGGAGCCCTCCAGGGGTGAACAGTACTATTCGATATTCGTCAGTCCCATTCCTTCCATGCACGCCGACGCGGATCTGACCAGTTTTAACTGGTACCGGACCCAGTTCAACACGGGAACCACCTCCAACTGCGGCCCCGCCGCCACGGCCATGGCTATCAGTTGGGGAACCGGCAGATACCATCCCGTTTCCTCCGTGCGCCAGGCCGTAGGCTGGCAGGGGGACGGGGGAACCAGCTTTGAGGAACTGATCGGGATTATCCAAAAAGAGGGAATCAAGGCCGGCATCGCCTCCTTCCGTTCGGTACAGGACATTCGGGATGTGATAGACTCAGGCGCCATAGCCATCATCGTGTTCCGTACCGACGGGGTAAACACCTCCCCCTCCGATCCGGGGGCAGATCTTTTTGGAAAGTACTACAACGACTCGGTAGGTCACTATATCGTGGTCAAAGGCTACTCGCTGAACGGGGAATACTTCATCATTCACGATCCTATTCCCAGCGACTGGGGCGCCAACAGTTTCCGGTATCAGGACGAGATCAGCATGGTCGGCCGGAACCGGTACTATTCCTCGGCTGAATTGCTCAAGTCCCTGCGCCGCCCCAGCATGATCGTGATTCCCCGGGCCCAGCAGAACTCCTAACAGCCTGTTGCGCTTGTGGATTTTTGCGGGCGAATCAACAACCTCGCCCTGGAGTCGAACCTGCGGTTCGGCGGGGGAAGCGCTTGCCATTTCAAGGCTAAAAGGCAGGGATTTTATTCGTGCCGGGGGGCCGGGCTTGCTCCGCAAGTCCGCTTAATACCCAAGAACCCGCTTGCACGGGGGAGCTTCAGGGCGGTTAAAGCGGAAAGAAAAATCGGCCATCGCTTTTAATGTTGAAGCTCTTCCTTGTCCACTTACCAAACACGGGGCGCCGAATCCGGCTCGCTTACCTTTACGTCCTCCCCCGACGGCTCTATCACGTAAAATCCTCTCTCCAGCGCGTACTCCCTCTCCCCTTCATTCACCACCGTCGCAGCCATCGCCCCAAAATATTCCCGCACAT
>JAISWN010000288.1 GCA_031271075.1 Treponema sp. | reverse complement strand
CCATCTCTTTTACCCGCCGGGTAACCCAGCCCCTGGTGGAACTTACCGAGGCGACCCGCCGGGTGGCGGAGGGGGACTTCTCCATCCAGATCCTCGCCCGCCGGGGAGACGAACTGGGGACGCTGATCCGTTCCTTCAACTCCATGGTGCAGGATCTGGAAAAGTCCCGGATAGCCCTGCTCAAATCGGAAAAAATTTCCATCTGGCAGAACATAGCCCAGCAGCTTGCCCACGAGATCAAAAACCCCTTAACCCCCATCAAGCTTTCCTCGGAGCGGGTCCTGCGGCGCTGGCGGAACGATCCGGAGCGGATAGGGGAAATACTGGAGGATTCCATGCTGGCCATCCTCCGGGAAGTGGAGGGGCTCTCCACCCTGCTCAACGAATTCCGCACCCTCTCCCGTCCCATGGAGCCTTCCAGGGCCTGGACCAATTTCCGGCAGGCGGTGGAGGAGGCCATAAGTCCCTACCGGAGTTCCCATCCGGGGATCCGTTTCGACATCGGACACGCGGAGGCGGGCATTTCAGTCAGGATAGACAGGCACCGGCTCGGCCAGGTTCTGACTAACCTGATCGTCAACGCCATTGACGCCATGGACGGCAGCGGCCTTATCGAGATCCGCACGGACCTTGTACAAAAACGGGCGAGCCGTTATTGTAGGGTAAGTTTCAGGGATACCGGGAAAGGTATTTCGGATCAAAACGGCCCTCTTATCTTTACCCCCTATTTTACTACCAAGGAAAGCGGTACCGGTTTGGGGCTTCCCATCGTGGAACGGATAGTTAACGATCACGGCGGGGCGATTTGGTTTAACTCGGCGGAAGGAACGGGCACGACCTTTTTTATCGATCTGCCCATAGATGTTACCGATGTTACCAAAGCGGGAGTCCCGGCGGGGAGCGGGGAATAATGGCGGCCATTCTTATCATTGATGACGAAGCGGGAATCCGGCAGGCCCTTGCGTCGATCCTGGAAGATGAAGGCTACCGCGTCCTGGCGGCGGAAGACGCGATCCTGGGCCTTGAGATCCTGGGCCGGGAAGCGGTGGATCTGGTCTTCCTTGATGTGCTGCTCCCCAAGCTGGGAGGGATGGAAGCCCTGGAACGGATCCGGACGGAGCGGCCTGAACTTGAGGTGGTGGTCATCTCCGGCCACGCCAACATAGACATGGCCGTCCGGGCGGTAAAGCTGGGGGCCTTCGATTTCCTGGAGAAGCCCCTTTCCCTGGACAAGGTGTTGACCCTCTGCCGCAACGCCCTGGAGATACAGAAACTGCGGAAAGAGAACCTGAATCTCAGGCGGAACAGGGCGTCGTTGAAAGACGAAATTATCGGAACCAGCCCGGGGATAGAGAAAGTCCGCGCCCTTATCCGGCAGGCCGCCGTCAGCGATGCCCGGATCCTCATCGGCGGGGAGAATGGAACCGGAAAAGAGCTGGTCGCCCGGGCTATCCACAACGGCTCCTCCCGGGCCGGCCGGGCTTTTGTGGAGGTAAACTGCGCCGCCATTCCCGAAACCCTCATCGAAAGCGAACTCTTCGGCCACGAAAAGGTGGCCTTTACCGACGCGGTCTCCACCCGCAAAGGCCGTTTTGAACTGGCCCGGGGGGGAACCCTCTTCCTGGACGAGATTGGGGACATGTCCCTTTCCGCCCAGGCCAAAGTGCTGCGGGCCATACAGGAACAGAAAATTGAGCGGCTGGGAGGGGAAAAGACCATAGATACCGACGTGCGTATCCTGGCGGCAAGCAACAAGGATCTGGCAAAGGAGTGCGAACTGGGCCGGTTCCGGCAGGATCTCTTTTTCCGCCTGAACGTGATCCCCATCCATATCCCCCCCCTGCGGGAAAGGCCCGAAGACACACCCCTGCTGCTCCGCCATTTCCTTAAAGATCTGGGGGACGGGACGGTGGAATTCGGCGAGGGGGCCCTGAACTTTCTAGCCTCTTACAGTTGGCCCGGAAACATCCGGGAGCTGAGGAATCTAGCGGAAAGAATCGCGGTGATGTATACTGGCGCCTGCATTGGTGAAAAGGAACTGCGGGATCTGCTGCTTAAAACCCCGGAACTTTTCGGCGGCGGGGAGGGCCCTCGGGAAACCGCGGCGGGGGAGAATACTTTCCCCCCGGGTATTTTTGAAATGAAGTACAACGAGGCAAAAGAGGCGTTTGAAAAGGTATATCTGGAATTCCAACTTTCCCGGAATCGTGGTATAATAACCCGTACCGCGGAGGCTATCGGCGTTTATCCTAGTAACCTTCACGCGAAAATACGGAAATTTAATATCGCCCTGAACGGAGCGGGCGGAAAGGATTGATCGATGAAAGAACTTACCCAGCGCCAGAAGGAAGTATTGTCTTTTATCGCCGGATACATTAGCCAACACAACTATCCCCCTACCATAAGGGAGATAGGGGATTTCTTCTCCATTTCTGTGAAGGGCGCCCATGACCATGTAACCGCCCTGAAAAAAAAGGGAGTTCTGAAACAGGCGGACAAGCGCTCCCGGGCCATGGAACTGGTTGGGGAAGGGAGAACCAGCCTGAACCGGCTGGTGGAAATTCCCCTGCTGGGAACCGTCGCCGCCGGGGTTCCCGTTTTGGCGGAAGAAAACTGGGACGGAACCGTTCAGATAAACGACGCCCTGTTGAAAAAAAACCGGAAGTACTTTGCCCTGCGGGTTCGGGGGGACTCCATGGTCGGCGCGGGTATCATGGACGGGGATACGGCGGTAATTGAAAAACAGCCTGTCGTGAAGAACGGAGAGATCGTGGTTGCCGTGGTGGATGAGGCGGTTACCCTTAAACGTTTTTTCAAGGAAAGCAAGCGGGTAAAGCTTCAGGCGGAGAACCCCGCCTATCCCCCCATCTTCAGCCAAAACGTGCGGCTTCTGGGGCGGCTTGTCCACATCACCCGTAACTACTAAGCGTCTATGGCGGTAAACGCCCCGGCGGGCCTTTCCGCCAAGGAAATCGAAGAGGGATGCTCTTTTCTCTTTCTGGGCCCCGAAAGGGGGGAGAAAGGGGAGGCCATTGCCGCCATACGCCGGGATCTTGCGGCCCGCGGCCTTCCCGCGGAGGAGACGGTCTTCTATGCCGGGGAAACCCCGGCGGCCGCCATCTCCGATGTCCTGCGTAACGGCTCGCTCTTTGCCGATACCCGGCTCTTTATCATTAAGAACATCGAATCCATCAAGGAAAAGGAAAAAGAGGAGGTCAAACTTTTAAGTTCCTGTCTAAGCCCTCCCCAGCCCCGGACGGTGGTGATCCTGGTTTCGGAGGAGACCCGGGTGGCGAAGTCCCTGGAGGATCCGATCCCCCCCAGGCGGCGGCGGATCTTCTGGGAGCTTTTTGAGAACCAAAAGACCCAATGGGTTCGTGATTTTTTCCGCCGGGAAGGCTGCCGGATAGACGATGAGGGGGTAGAGGCGATCCTCGAAATGGTGGAAAACAATACCGAAGCCCTGCGCCGGGAATGTTCCCGGCTTGTCCTCTTTCTGGGGAAAAACAAGACTATCGGCGCCGCGGACCTGGAAGAGTGGCTCTCCCACAGCCGGGAGGAATCGGCCTTTACCCTTTTTTCACGGATCGCCTGGGGGGATCTTTCCAAAAGCCTTGAGTCCCTGCACACCCTCCTGGGGGCCAAGGAGGAGCCGGTGGGTATCCTGGCCGGGCTCGTCAGCAGCTTCCGCCGGCTCCGGGATTACCAGGCCCTGGTGGAATCGGGAAACGTGAATGACGGGGCGCTCCGCCAGGCGGGTTTTTCCCACCCCAAGGCCAGGGCGGACTTTGCCGAAGCCTGCCGCCGTTACGGGCCCGGCGGGGCGGATCGGCTGCTTGCCCTTTCCGCGGAATACGACATCCGCATCCGTTCCGGGGGCGGCCCGCTGGAATTTCTGCTTATGGAGATGTTTTTGTACCAGATTGTCGTGAACAAACGGGCCGGCGGCGGTTTTACCGGCCCGGTCCGGCGATAGAGCCGGTGGGGTCTTACTTGACGGAATTGATCCCTGCCGTACTCATCGGCTTTTCCCTTTCCATGGATGCCTTCGCCATCTCGGTTAGTTCGGGCATCGCCATCCCCGGACTCAGGTTTTTTTACGCGGCCCGGTCCAGTTTCTTCTTCGGCTTCTTTCAGTTCCTCATGCCCGTAACAGGCTGGTTCCTGGGAAGCGCCTTCGCCTCCTCCATCGGCTCCTTTGACCACTGGGTAGTCTTTGGCCTCCTCAGCCTTATCGGGGGGAAGATGGCGGTAGAATCCCTGCGGCCGGGCAAAAAAAACGGCAAAAACGGCGTTCCCGGCGGAGAGAACGGCAAAAGCGCGGACATCCGCAGCCTGGGACCCCTGCTGGCCGTCTCGGTAGCCACCAGCATAGACGCTCTGGCGGTAGGGGTATCCTTCAGCCTCCTGGACCAGGGAATATGGCGCAACGCCTTTATCATCGGCGTGGTAACTTTCCTGTGCTGCATGAGCGGCTTCGAGTTTGGCCGCCGAATGGGAAGGCTCTTTGAGAAGTGGGCCGGCCTCGCCGGGGGCCTTATGCTTATCGGCGTGGGCGCCAAGATATTACTGGAACACCTTACCCAGGGGAACTAAGAGACTGCCGCTAGTATCCCGGCACGATTAAACTTGCGGATTTGGGCGCATTCCCACCTACGGCGGGAACCGGGCTATCCGCTTCAATTCCTCGACCCCCTGTGGGGGTCTGCGGGATTTCCGCTTC
>JAISWN010000211.1 GCA_031271075.1 Treponema sp. | reverse complement strand
GTTTGGCGATGACGGCGTCGGCGTGGACGATCCTCGCGGCGGCCTCCACTTCCTGGTTAGTAGCTTCCGGGCGGCCGTAGCGGATATTGTCCCTTATGGCGCCGGTAAAAAGATGGGGGCTCTGGAGCACGTAACCCAGGGCGCTGTGAAGCCAGAGCTGGCTCCTCTCCCGGTAATCCCGGCCGTCTATCAGGATAGATCCCCCGGTGGGCTCGAAGAAGCGGCAGACCAGGTTTACCAGGGTGGACTTGCCCGCCCCGGTTTCCCCCACAATAGCCACGTAGGTTCCGGCGGCCACATGGAGGTTGAAATGCTCAAGTACGTTCTCACCGCCGTCGGGGTAACGGAAAGTTACGTCCCGGAATTCCACATCCCCGGTGATGGGTTCCCAGTTTTCCTTTCTTGGGGAAAAGGCGTCGCCGTATTTTTCGGTAACCTCCGGCCGGTCACCTATGGCGGGAACCTGTTCCAGGAGGCCGCTTACCCGCTCCACGTTGGCCTGGGTAGATACAAATTCCGTAAGGATGTTGGCAATGTTCTGGATGGGGTCGAAGAAGCTTCCGGCGTACTGGAGAAAAATCGCCAGGATGGAAAGATCCGCCCCCAGGAACACTATTTCGTAGCCCCCGTAGGAGATGACCGCCGCGGTGGCCATGGAGCCGATGAAGAGCACCAGGGGAACAAATACCGAGCGGAGGCGGGCCATCTTCCAGGCGTAAGAGCGGTACTCCCCGGTGATGGCCCCGTACTCCTCAAGGCTCTGCTCCTCGGCAACCAGCACCTTTACTGTCCGCGCGCCGGTTATCCCCTCGTTCATGGCCCCGGTCATTTTGGAGTTGATCCGCCTAAGGACGCGGTTTACCCGGAGTATCCTTTTCTGAAAAAACCAGGTAAGGAATGCCAGGGGCGGAATGGTGGCGCAGACCAGCAGGGCGAGACGGGGATTCACCAGAAACATGGAAATTACCACCCCGGCACAGTAGAAAGCGGACCAGGAAAAGTCGATGAGCCCCCAGGCCACTAGGTCCCCGATGCGGCTGGTGTCGGAATTAGTCCGGGCCATCATGTAGCCCACGGGAGTTTTGTTGTAGTAGGCAAGATCCAGTTTCTGCAGGTGGAGAAAAACCGCGTTCCTTATGGCCCGGCTGATGCCCACCTCCGCCCTGAGCCCAAGGGCCACAAAAAACCGGACGTTGATCCCCTGTATGGTCATAAGGGCCAGGGCCGCCCCCAGGAGTTTCCACATCCCATCGGTGGCGCGGGGTTCTATGTTGTGCTTTATGGCGTAACCCAGGAGCAGGGGGAGAATAACGTCCACTACCGCGGCGCAGAGCATCAGCGCGGCGCAGCTTAAAAGGCAGCGTTTCTGGGGGGCAATAAAGGGAAGCATCTTCTTCCAGATTGCCAAGGACATAGGTTTGTTGTAGTCAAAATCTTCAAAGTCCGCCATGTATAGGCTCCTTAACCGTCTTCCCTGGTTCCCGCTTGCAGTTCAAAAATCCGCCGGTAGCTGCCGTCCCGGGCTAAAAGTTCCTGGTGGGAGCCCGTCTCTTCCACCATCCCGTCTTTAAGAACCATGATCCTGTCCGCGTGCATCAGGCTGCTGGTCCGGTGGGAGATGATGATCACCGCCGCGTCCTTTACCCGCTCCTTGAGTCCGGCCCGGATCCTCGCATCGGTTTCCGTATCCAGGGCGGAAAAACTGTCGTCGAAGACCATCACCGGGGGTTTTGCCGCCAGCATCCGGGCAATGGCAACCCGCTGCTTCTGCCCTCCCGACAGGGTAACCCCCCGCTCGCCTACCACCGTGTCGTAGCCCTGGGTAAAGTCCAGGATGGCCCCGTCCACCTGGGCCACCGCGGCGGCGCTGCGGATCTCCGCCATTTCCGTCTCCGGCCTTCCGGTGGCGATATTCTCCCGGATGGTCTTGGAAAAGAGGAAGGGCTCCTGGATGCAGAGGCCGATATGCCGTCTCAGGTGCTGCCGGGAAATCCGGCGAACATCAATGCCGTCAATAGTAACAAGCCCGGATCCCTCGGGGACATCGTAGAGCCGGGCAAGAAGCTGTACCAGGGTAGACTTCCCCGATCCGGTGGCCCCCAGGATCGCCAGGGTTTCGCCGGGCTTCACGGTAAAAGAGACATCCCGCAGCACAGGCTTCGCGTTTCCGTAGGCGAAAGTAACCCGGTCGAAGCGTATCTCCCCCCGTATGGCCGGCTTCAGGGCCTCGGGGCTGTCTGTTTCGGGAGGCTCGGCCAGGATCTCCCGGATTCGCCCGGAGGATACCAGAGTCTTGGAAAGCTCCGAGAGGATACGCCCAAGCTGCCTCACCGGCCAGATCATCCAGTTGCAGTAGGTGTAAAAGGCAAGGAAGGTGCCGGGGGAAAGACGGCCCTGGACGCTCCGGTAGATACCGGCGGCCACAATAATCGAAAGCTGCAAGCCGCTCATAAAATCCCCGGCGCCCCAGAAGATCCCCAGCATCCTGCCGATCCGTACCCATATATCCGCCAGGGTCCTGGTTTTCGCCGAAAACTTATCCATCTCGAAAGATTCCCTGCCGAAAGCCCTGACCACCCGTACCCCGGTGTAGTTTTCCTGGGCGCAGGCCTGCATATCCCCCTCGGCGGCGTCCGCGTTGGCAAATTCTTTGGCGACCCTGCGGAAATAGAGTACCGAAAAAAGCAGGATGAAAGGGATAAGAACCAGGGCCATAAGGGACATGAAGATGTCCATGGAAAACATCATGAAAAGGGCCGTGGTAAAGACGAAGAGTATCCTGAGGGATTCGCTCAAGTGGTTTTGGACAAAGTTGCGGACATTGTCCACATCGGAGGTGCAGCGCTGGATGATGTCCCCGGTCTGGCAGCTTACATGCCACTGGTACGGCAGCCTCTGGATGTGGGCGTACAGGTTGTTTCTGAGCCGCCAGGCAATGGTCTCACCGATTTCGATGCTGGTGTAACGCCGGATCATGTTGAAAAGGGCGGACAACAGGGCCGCTGCAAGGGTGAAGAGGGCGCAGATCCACAGGTTTTGCCGCAGATACGCGGCGCCTCCCAGGGAGTCAACAAAACGAACGACAAAACCCGGGGCCTCAAGCGGCGCCGCGCCGATTACCGAGTCGATGGTATAGCGGATGATCTGGGGGGACAGAAAAGAGAACGCCACGGTGGCGGCGGCGCTGAAACAGCAGAGAAAAAAGGCAAAACGCCTGTCCCCGGCGGCCCGGGCTATCAGGGCCGGACGGCTGGCCGGCAAAGCCTCCGGTTTACCCTTTAAACGGAATTTCATTAGTCAGCAGTCCCCCTGAGTTCGCGGGCCAGTTCCTTCCAGACCAACTGATCCTTTTCGGAAAGGGCGCTGAACTCCTCCTCTCTGCCGTAAGTGGAAAACTCAATAAAATTATCCACCCGTTTTTTAAGCTCCTCAAATTTACGCTCATGAAATTCGGCGATCCAGCCGGGAAGCTTCCTGCAGAGTTCCAAAAGCTGCCCATAGTGGGGGGCGCAGAGCCCCTGGGACCCGGTAAAGGCCCGGCGCAGTTCCCTTTCTTCGTCCCCCTCCCCGCCGGAACCGGCGAGAAAGCCCAGATACTCCACCTCGATCCGTTCCCGCTCCAGGCAGATGGGGCAGCGTTCCTTTGGCCGCCAGGGTTTCCGTTTTTTGAAGGAGGCGATCCGATCCTCCAGGATGTCCCGGCCCATAATCGCCACCGCCAGGCCGTCCCGAAAGGACACCAGGTTCCGGGAATGGTAATCGCAGAACCCCCCGGCAAGCCGGTGGGCCTTGCGGAAACCCCGGTCGGAAACGTGTTCAAAGAGCATGTTGTCGATGTACCGTTCCGCCCGGTGGGCGACAATACGGCAGAGGGGACAGCCGGGTTTTTCGCAGGCTTTCTCCATCTCAAAAAAGTTAATGTGTCTGTCTACCGCCATAGTCCCCGGCTAATCCCTCAGTTCCATCCGGCCATCCGCCCGGCCGATATACACCAGGGGCCGCAAGACCCTGCCCCGGGGGCCGGTAAAAAAACCGTTCTCCACGACTCCGGGGATGGCGTTTATCTCCCCTTCCAGGACTTCCGGGTCTACCGGCTCCCGAAAGCGGATATCCAGGAGGAGGTTTCCGTGCTCGGTGATCACCGGCCCGGCCTTGCGCAGAGCCTCCCGCAATACCACGGCGGCCCCCAGTTTTTCCAGGCTCCGGCTTACCGGAACGCGGGCTTCGGGGATCACCTCCACCGGCAGGGGGAAGGCGATTCCCAGATGCTCCACCAGCTTGGTCTCATCGGCCACGACCGCGTAGGAGGCGGAAGCGTAGGCGGCCAGTTTTTCGATAAGCAGGGCGCCGCCGCCGCCCTTTACCAGCCGGTTTTCCGGATCGACCTCGTCCGCCCCGTCAATGGTAAGATCCAGCCCTCCCCCAAGTTCCGGGGAATTGAGGCTGTAGACGGGAATGCCCAGTTTCTCACATTCCGACCGGGTTTGAAAACTGGTGGGAAAAACCCTGAGCCCGGAAATTCTCCCCTGGGACAGGAGTTCCCCAATCCGGCGGACTGCGTGTATGGCCGTGGAGCCGGTTCCAAGCCCCAGCTTCATGCCGCTTTTAACCAGGCCCTCCGCCGCCGCCCGGCCAAGGGTCTGTTTTATCTCCGCCTGATCCATAAGACCTCTCTCCGGTTTCTCCGATGGTTCATGAGCCGGTTCCAAAATCTGACATTTCGGAACGGCCTCTCATGCTTAAAACTTTACCCGGTTAAGCAGATCCGGGGGAAATTCCCTTTTTAGAAACAGGGTATACTGATACCGGGCCTGCCGGATGAGCATATCGTAACCGTTCAGAATAGGACAGCCCGCCGCCTGGGCCCGGCCGAGGAAGGGGGTAAGCTCCGGCTTGTATACCAGATCCATCACCATCTCCTTTCCCGAAAAATCGTACATCTCCAGAGGATCGGATACGGGGTTTCCCTTCATGCCCACCGGGGTGGTCTGGATGATGATATCCGAATACTTTCCCATACTCGCCACCCCCTCCTTGTCCAGCCCGCCCCAGAGAAATTTGTAGGGGTGGGCCAGTTCCCTGGCCCGCGCCAGGGTGCGGTTCAGCACCAAAGCCTTTCCCCCGTGGCGGAAGACCTCCGCCGTCACCGCCCTGGCGGCCCCGCCGGCCCCGATGATGGTAATCTTCTTCCCCTTAAAA
>JAISWN010000193.1 GCA_031271075.1 Treponema sp. | reverse complement strand
GCCGGGCCCCGATGATGATAAACTCGGAAGGGTGGAAGCCCGAAGTCATCTTGTCCAGTTCGTCAAAGCCGGAGGGGATCCCCGTGTATTCCTGCTTTGATTTGACCACGTTCTCTATGATCTTGATCGTCTCGGGGATTATTTCCTTGACGCTCTGGTACCTGAAGGTCTGACGGTTGTCGCTTAACTCAAAGAGCCGCTGCTGGGCCTCCTCCAGGAGAAGCCTGGCCTCCCGGGATTCGTCAAAAACCCTTGTCCCAATCTCCCCGGAAACCCGGAGCAGCGCCCGGCGCAGGGAATAGGACTGTACGGTCTGGGCGTAGTATTCGATATTGGCGCTGGAAGGCACCACGGTGGTAAGGGATGCCACGTAGGCGGAGCCCCCCGCCTCGTCCAGTTTGCCGCTTTGCCTGAGTTCCCCCGCGACGGTAAGGATATCCGCCGTATGCCCTTTGTTAAAGATTCCCAGAATCGCCTCATAGACCCGGTTATTGGCGTTGGAATAAAAATCTCCGGGCCTGAGGTACTGTATGGAAGCGCTTATGGCGTCGGGGTCCATCAGCATGGCCCCCAGGGCCGCCCGTTCCGCTTCTTCGTCGTGAGGCGGGACTCTGTCTGTGCCGGACGCCACCATTAAGCCTGGGAAGCGTTTTCTCCGTCGGTTCCCGTATCCTGTCTTTCTTCCCCGCCTGTTTCAGGAACAGGGGAAGTTTCGGCAGCCGGGGCCGCGCCGGCTTCGGTTCCCTCCACGGTTTCGATCAGGACTTCACCCTGGACCGCGCCTTGGGTTTCACCCCGGGCTTCGTCTCGGGCAATGCCTGGGGAATCCTGCCCTTCCTTCCGGGCCTCCCCCTCATCCCGGCGCCTCCTCCTCCCGGCAGCCGGGCGGGCCTCGGTTTTTTCCACCTGCCTCTGCACGGTAATACTCAGTTCCGCGGCGGCGCTCTCGTAAAGCTTTATGATCACCTTGTATTTACCCACGCTCTTAAAACTGGTTCCCTGCAACTCGATCCGTTTCCGCTCAATTTGGAAACCCTGTTTAACCAGTTCGTCCATTACGGTCTGGCTGGTAACGGCGCCGTAAAGTTTCCCGTTGGCCCCCGCGGGCATGGAAACGGAAAGCTCCAGGGCCTCCAGCCTTTCTTTCAAACCCGCCGCGTCTTTCCGCTTTTCCGCCTTGCGGGCCTCAATTTCCTCTTTGCGGGATTCAAACAGTTTTACTGTCTTTTCGTTATAGGGAAGGGCGATATCCCGGGGGAAGAGAAAATTGCGGGCGTAACCCCGGGCTACATCCTTTACGTCTCCCTCTTCGCCCAGGGGGGCGTGATCCTTGTTCAGAATTACTTTCATACAAGCTCCTTGCGCCAAAGCTCTTTGGGCTTTGGTTTGATAGAATTAGGGCCGGCAAAAGCCGGCCGGAGGGGCGCGGAACACGATCCCTGCCGCGTTCACGCCGCCGGAGTAGACGGCGGCCCCTCCTGTTTAAGTACCCGCAGGGGTACCCAATGCTCAGCGATACCCAGAAGAATCAAGGCTCCGAAGAGTATCCCGTTGAGCCCGGGGCTTAACACCGCGAAAACAATCGCGATATTTACAAACAAGCGCAGGCCGGGGGAAACCGGCCGGCGGGTAAGGAAATGCCGCGCTATACCCGCCCCCTGGGCAAAGTACATAAGAACGCACGCGGCAAAGACATTCCAGGCGGCAATCTCCGGAACCTGCCATTTTACCAGCCGGGAGAGGAGGATGATTCCCAGAGACAGGGAAAAAGCCCAGATAAGCCAGGGATGCACATGGAATTCCCTGAGCCCCGGCCATGCCCTGTCCCGTCTGACCAAACCGGCCAGAAACAGGGTAATGAATCTGCTGATATAAAAAACCAGCATACAGGATGCCAGTCCCCCACCCCGAAGGATCAGGGCGGTCATCATCTCCCTTATACGCTCGGGACTAAGGTACTGCTCCAAAAGGGAACGCCGGGCCGCGTCGGATCCGGAAGATTCTATGGAAAGCGAGGAAAGCAGTTCCGCCTGGGCCCTTACAAAGGCGGCAACCCCGCTGTTTTCCCCCGCCGAAGATACAATCCCCATAAAAAGGGATACCCCGGCAGCCGCGCCCAGGGTCAAACGCCAGGCGGCGCGGATCCGCAAGAACCCGGGCCCCCCTTCCGGCGGTCTGATGATCCACACAAAGGCGGACACCATAACCCCGAAATACAGGATATCCAGAGCAAAATCCCGGGGAACCAGGGGGATAATCAGGGAAAGCCCCAGGCCGATACCCGCGTGGGAAGCCATGGCGGCTAAAACAGAAACCCAGGCGGTACTGGTATTCCAAAGGGCGGCTACGAAGCCCATGGGTACCAGGAAAAAAAAGCCCAGAAACCCGATCCGCATTAGGATGACACATACAAAGGCCCCCGCCAGGGCGGGCAGCCATGAAACGCCGCCTTTCCATACCGGGGCCCCCTGGGGGGAAGCCCCATCCACCCCAAATGTCCGAAGGCCGGAAGGATCCATAGGAAAATTTCCCTGAAACGCTTCTACTCAGCCACAAAGGGAAGCAGGGCGATGGACCTGGCCTGTTTTATCGCCAGGGCCAGGGCCCGCTGATGTTTGGCGCAGGTTCCCGTTATCCGGCGGGGAAGGATCTTACCCCGTTCGGTAATAAAACGGCGCAGCACATCCGCCTCTTTGTAGTCAATCCTGAGTTTCTGGACGCAGAATTTGCAGACTTTTTTCTTGAAATAGACCTTTCCGCCTTTTCCACCCCGGCCACCCCTGTCCTCGGTTTCCCGGCCATCCATCTGGACATCCACACCCCGTTCCTGCCTTGAGGCGCGATCTTCCGTGTATTTTTCGTCAGACATAATTACTCCTGTAAAAAGAACTGTTTCCGGGTTTTACCGCCCCGGACGGTTCCCGGTTAAATCCGGATCAAAAGGGAATGTCGTTGGCAAACCCGTCATCCGGGCCGCTTTCCTGGGAAGGAGGCGCGTCCCGCCGCCCCTGAGCGGCGGAAACTTCGGAATGACCGCCCTGGAAGGAACCGGAACTCCCTCCATAGGAAGAGCCTGGCGCGGCGTTTGAGCCTGAACCGCCGTAAGCGCCGCCTCCGGAATTCGCCCCTCCCGAACCGCTGATCAGTTGGATGTTGTTCGCCACGATTTCTACCTTCGAACGGTTCTGCCCGTCCTGCTGCCAGCGATCCTGACGAAGCTCCCCTTCAACACCGATCATTTTACCCTTCACCAGGTACTGGTTCAGAGATTCGCCCTGCCTTCCCCAAAGAACGATATCGAAGAAATTCGCCTCGTCTTCCCATTGATCGCCGTTTTTCCGGCGGCGGTTTACCGCGACAGAGAATTTGCAGACAGCTTGTCCGCTGGCGGTGTATTTGAGTTCCGCGTCCCGGGTAAGGCGGCCAAGCAGAACAACATGATTGAGATCAGCCATTATACCCCCTGATCGTCTATCTTTACGAACAGATACTTAAGAAGATTAGCGTTCAGCTTGAAAACCCGATCCATGACGATAATTTTCGCCGGATCGGCTTTGAGAGTAAAAAGCACGTATTTACCCCGCTTTCTCTTTTTTACTTCATAGGCGAGATCTCGATCACCGGTTTCATCGGTTTTTTCGATCTCCGCCCCGTTGGCGGCCAGGTCGCTGAGAAGCTGTTCCCGGCCCGCCCTGTGCTGGTCCTCTTCCAAGGGGAAGATAACCGTCAATTCATAACGGCGCATGGACCCTCCTTACGGACAAGATTTGTGTCTAGGTCCGCCCTGGGGCGGACAAAGAGGTTTCTCTATAATAACCGGCCGGGGGATTCAGGTCAAGGCCGCGGGCGGCCGCTTATAGGGGGGTCCAGTTTTCCTTTTCGGAAGCCGCGTAGATGGTTTCTATCAACACCAGGGGAAGGCGGCCTTCTTCCCCGCTTACGGCGGGCTCCCGGTTGTTGTTTATGGCGTCGATCATATCCAGGTACTGGGAGACATGGCCTTTGGTATCAAGGGCCAGAGGATCGGTTACCGCGGCTTGTCCGGATTTGCCGGCAAGCAGGGCGTCCAGTTCGGGGACAGGGCCATCTTTGGCGTGATAAAAAGCCAGCTTATCATCCCGGACTGAAACCGTTGCCTTTTCCGTATAGATATTGAGTTCCGCCATAAGGCCGGGATACGCAATGGTAGTGGCCTCTATGCTGCCTATCGCGCCGTTCTTAAAGCGCAGCAAGACAAGCCCGGTATCTTCCACCTCTATGTCATGCAGGAGAGTCCGGCAAACCGACTGTACCGCTTCCACCCCGTCCATCAGATACTGGAGAAGGTCTATATAATGGATCGACTGATTCATCAAGGCCCCGGCCTGATTGGACTTTTGCCCCCGCCATGTTCCGGCGTCATGGTAGTATTCTGGGTTCCGGTGCCAGAGTACCCTGGCGGTTCCCATGAGCCGTTTACCCAGCCTGTTCTGATCAATGAGGCTTTTCAATATCTGAATGGCCGGATCAAAACGGTGCTGGCTGATAACACCCAGCTTTACGCCCCTGTTCCCGCAGTGTTCGATTACCCCGGCAGCCCGGGCGCCTGATACGTCCATGGGCTTTTCCATTAATATATGGATCCCCCTGTCCGCGGCGGCGATAGCCGCCTCGTAGTGCAGGGCGGGAGGCAGGCAAACGGATACCAGGTCAAGGTCTCCTTTGTCAAGCAGATCCGTAAGGCTCGCGTAAGCGGCGCAGCCGTATTGTCCGGCCAGTTTTTGCGCGGCGGGGAAATTGGCGTCCGCCACCGCCCGGAGGACAGCCCCTTCCACTTCCCGGAGAACTTTGGCGTGAAAACCCCCGATGTTTCCGCACCCGGCAATTCCCACTCTGATCCGGTTCATTTTTATCCCCTTTTTCCATTGTCGTCTGTGGGAATTATTGAACTTTTCCCAAAACCCGGCTGGTTTTGGGAACAACATGACTTTCCGGGCATGTTACTTCTGCGCGGCTCCTTGGTTTCCCAAGACGGTTTCCAACAACAGGGTTGCCCTGCGGCCATATTCCAAGTACATCTTTTCCGGATCTGCGGTTCTCTCATCATTGCCGTTTAGGTGAACATGGGCGAGAATATGGGGCTCAATGGAAAACTACCCCTATACCCCCGTGCAATCAAGTCTTTCATAATTTCCAGAACTGAACAATCCCCGTCTCCCGCCGCCGTGAGAAACCGGATTTCCTGTATCAAACACCACCCGCAAGGTGGGTGAATTGAATGATGAAAGAGCAATACTGGTTAATTCTCTGATACGGCGAAAAGCCTCTTTTTTCCATGCCTCCCCCCGAGTCCGTCATTGGGGTATGACATGATACGTATGTAATTTGTACCCAGCAGCCTCATCCGGGGAACAGCCCTCGCCTATACTGTTAAACTCCTTCCCAGTCAATAATAACACCAATATGATTATCCTGGTCATCAAGCAGCCAATGATATGCCTCCTCTACCCGGGTGTAGGGGATAATATCGGTAATAAAAGGTTCAGCGATTAACACGCCGGAACACAGGCCCTTCAAAACCAAATTACTGAAATCCTGATGGCTGTTTCGGGAAGCCCCCTCAGAAAACAAGGGATACCGCAGTTCATGGGCGCCAATAATACTGGTTACTTTCCGGTGGACAAGTTTGTAGACATCAAGTTCAACCTTTCCCCTGGTGGAACTTAGAAGGATAACTTCGCCGTGCCGATTGATCTTTTCCAGGCATTCGGATACCAGGGCAGGGACCCCGGTAGCCTCTATCGCCGTATCAACCCCCCGGCCTCCGGTAATCCGGTAAACAGCTTCCTTGAGATTCTCTTTTAAGGAATCGACCGTATGTTTGACGCCGCATTTTTCCGCCAGCAAAATCCTGGCCGGGGAAATATCAGCGGCAATTGTCTGCCGCCCGGTTTGCATCTGAAAAAGCTGGGCGCAGAGGTTTCCGATTAATCCACATCCCAGTATCAGTACCGCCCCCTGATTTAATGATGTGCAGACGGCAGTAAAGGCTATCTGCCCGAAACGAACAAAAAGGGCCAGTTTACTGTCCAGTTCCCGGGGAATGGGGCATATAATATCTTTCGTTACATCAAGCACCGAATAATCCGCGTGGGGTTGATAATGAACTACCTGATCGCCAATCCTGAAGGGTACTTCCGTTCCCGCGGCGGCAACTGTCCCCACTGACGAATACCCTGCTTTAATGGGATACCTGCACCACCCTATTTCAGGATCGGCGAACCCCACATGGGTTCCCGTAAACAGGGCAAGCTCCGTTCCCGGGCTCAACATTGAGTACCGGTTTTCTATTAATACCTGCGAAGGGGATAATTGATCGGGAATTTCCGCTTCCAGGGCGCTCACAGTGAACTTGCCGGTAAAAAAAAGTTCCCGCATTATTTTAGTCATACCGATAGTCTCCTTTATCCTTTTACAGAACCAGCCGTTATTCCCTGTATAAAAAATTTCTGAAAAGACAAAAAAACGATGACGATTGGTATAATGGTGATGATTGTCATGGCTAAAAGGTTTGACCAGTTTATTTGCAACTGCCCGACAAAATTTGCCAGGGCCTGCTGAATGGTCTGCCGGTCATTTTTTGAAATAACGATCAAGGGCCACAGATAATCGTTCCATCTCCACATAAAAGAAAATATGGCTATAGTCGCGACTACCGGCTTAACAATCGGGATAATAATCCGTTGGAAAATAAAGAATTCATTTCCCCCGTCTATCCGCGCCGCTTCGATAAGAGAATTGGGAATGGTTTGTATATATTGCCGCGAAAGAAACACCCCCGTCGGTGTCGCCGCCGGCGGAATAATAATTCCCCACAGGCTGTTAAGCATCCCCATGTTTTTAAGCTGAAGAAAAATAGGTATCATAATCACCTGGAGGGGAATCATCAGGGTTCCCAGCATAACCATAAAGATGATGTCCCTGCCGGGAAACTGGTATTTTGACAGGGCATAACCTGCCATGATATTGATAATCACCGTAATGATCGTAGCCGTTACGGAGACAAAGAGGGTATTTGAAAAATAAACGACAAATTTTCCATGCCCCAGCGCGGCGACATAATTTTCAAAGGTCCACCGCCGGGGCAAAAAGGACAGGGGAATGACAAAAAGGTCCGACTGGGGCTTAAAAGATGAAAGGGCGGCCCACAAAACCGGAAACAGTGTGCAAAAAGACAAGAAAAACAAAACGGTGCTAAATACCCTTTTCTTGATTATCTCATTCATAATCCTGTTCCCTTCCGCTTGTTTTGAATTGGATGAGGGTGAACAAACCTGTCATCAGCATGAGTACCATCGACATGGACGTGGCGTATCCAAGGCGATCTTCCACAAAAGCGGCCTGATATACCTGCTGAACAATAAACTTTGTAGCATAGCCGGGGCCTCCCTTCGTCATGACGGAAATTAATTCGTATGCTTTAAAGGTACTGATAGTTGACAATACCATGACAACCAGGATGGTACTCCTAAGCAGCGGAAGGGTAATCCTTAAAAAAACCTTTACCGGCGAAGCCCCGTCAATATGGGCGGCCTCATAAAGTTCCCTGGGAACAGCCTGGAGGCCGGCAATGAGGATAACCATGTAATATCCGGCGCTTGCCCAAACGGACACCACGATAACACTGAACATAGCAAGAACACTATCCGTCAGCCACCGTACCCCTGTTCCTCCCCCCAGCCTGATAAAATAATTGATAATTCCCATTTCATCGCCCAGGATGAAGCGCCAGGAAATACCAACGGTGATCATGCTTAAAAGCGCGGGGATATAGAAGATCGCCCGGAAAACCCGCTCCCCCGGAACGGAGTTTTTGTGAAGCATCATGGCCAGGATCATGGCCGCCGTAAGGAGCAGAACAACGGTAAGGGCGGAATACACCAGCGTATTTCTTACCGTAATCCTGAAAACATAGTCGGACAGTAATTCCCTGAAGTTATCAAGTCCGATAAACCGGGGAGTTTTAAACACCCCCCAGTCCATAAAAGACATCCTTAGCCCCTGAACAGCGGGAACGATAATAAACACAAGGAATATCAGCATATTGGGCGTTAAAAACAGCAGGGGCGCCAGGATCTGGTTAAAATTTCCCTTTGGTTTTTTCATTCTTCCCCCGCTGGTTTCAGGCTTAACCGTTATTTCTTGAAAAGGGGCGCGCCCTTTTCATCCACATTCCGGGCCGCTGTTTCGGGACTACTGTTTCCGAGAAGTACCTCCACGACCTGATCCCGAATAAAAATCGCAATAGTGTTTAATTCGGGATTTTTCATTTCGTTGGCGGTAAAAGCGGGGGTTACCTTTAACAGATCCCCGAAAACTTTGAAGTCCTGGGCATTGGAAGGATAGTTAACGGCGGTGTCCACCCGGGAAGAAATATTGAAAGTATCCCGTACATACCGGGATGTATGTTCCTTGTCGGAAAAGGCCTTCATCAGGGCAATCGCTTCCGCCGGATGGGCGGCGCCTTTAAAGGAAGCGATGAATTTGCCTCCCGGAACCGAAGAAACAATGGTACCCCGGGGAGTCATTACCGCCCCCCACTCAAAGTTTTTTACATTCTGGTTGTAGGTATTGATATTCCAGCTTCCGCCGATATGGCATGCCACCACGCCGGCCTGAAAAAGTTCCGCGGGGTTTTCGGAACCAAGCCACACGGAACGGGGGATCAGTTCCTGGTCATGCAGGGACTTGAAAAATTTGATAGTGTTAATCGTTCCGGGATTGCTAAAATTCATGCCTGTCTGGGTTTCGTTCATGAAGCGGCCGCCGAACGCAAACATCAGCGTTGCGAAACGGTGGTTCGTAAAATCCACCGCCAGCCCGTATTTCATGGCGGAATTCGCGGCAATAACTTTTTTGATCATTTCTTCCCAGGTTGTCCAGGTCCAGGTCTTTGATACTTCGTCAACATCGATGCCCGCGTTTTTAAAGGCCGTTTTGTTGGCCAGCATACCGTTTGCTGTCGCCTCCGTAGGGAAGGCTATCATCTGGTTTTGCCGGTTCATGGCAAAGGCCAGGGAAGAGGGCAGATAGTTCTTTTTCAGTTCCTCCAACTCGGGGATATACGATTCCAGAGGCAGGAAGCTGTCGATCAGGGTGCTGATGTTATTGTTGGTTACCCTGGCTGCGTCCGGAGGAACACCCCCGGAGATCATCATCTTGAGTTTCTGTTCATACTCGCTAAAGGCAATCACCTGGAGATCAATTTTGATATGGGGATTTGCCTGGAGATAATCCTGCATAGTCGCAAGAAAGACATCCGATTCATTCGCGTCGTTAAACCAGAGAACCGTCAGGGTTACCCCCCCTCTTGTTCCTTCAGCGGATTCCTTCTTGCCGGCAGCAAATATTCCGGCGATCATCCAAAGTACCAGGGTCATGAAGACAAGGCTTTTCTTCATTTTTTCCTCCAAGGGTAAAAATTTGGCAAAATTTTGTCAAAACGTTTTGCTGTTTTTAAATTATCCGGTTTTTTACAGATTGTCAAGCAAAAATTTGAAAAAAATTTACAAAAATCTGGCGGGCGAAATTCAAGATACGGGTTCCAAAATCCCAACCGGGAATCGGGATTGTTGACTTGATTGCGATATATAGCACGTTTTTCTATTAAACCGTGAAATTTTCAAATCCTCCCTGGCACGGAGCAATAGTTGCCTTTTTCAGAGAATTGGATATAATCAGCAAGTCCGACCCCTCGGCACGAATAAAATTTTTGCATAATTCAGGTTAACAGATATATATGCTTATTGAGACAAACAATGGCTGATCCCGCGTATTCGGCGACCATTTTAGATGTAGCAAGACTCGCAAAGGTATCCCCGTCTACGGTATCCCATGCCCTTAACGGGAAACGCCCTGTAGGGACAGCCACCAAAGAAAGAATTTTTTCCGCCATTGACAGCCTTGGTTATATTCCATCCCACAGCGCCAGTCATTTACGAAAAGGCAGCTCGGGGATTATTGGTTGTTACGCTATTGATATTACCGAAACTTTCTCAAATAAAATTGTGCGGGGAATTGAACGGGGGCTTGTGGGCAGCGGCCTGTCCATGCTTTTTGTTTCCGGCGTTGAATTTAACAATGATTTTTCCCGGGCTTACCGCTTTCTTCTGGGGCACGATATAGAGGGTTTATTATTGTGCAACCACATTCCCACCATTTTTGATGCCTTTACGGCTACCAAAAATTCGGGAATTCCGGTAATAAGCATAAATATGAAGCTGGAAGGCATACTGTCCATCTTTCCCGATAATTACAGCGGCGGCATGATAGCGGCGGATCATCTGTATGCCTGCGGGATGCGGCGCCCGGCGATGATATGCGGCCCGGAAAACCGGCTTTCAGTACAGCAGCGGCTCAAGGGATTTCAGGGCAGAGTAACCGACTTAGGTTTGGAATTTGCCTCTACCCATTATATGTATGGGGAATTCGCCTATGAGCAGGGTTATGAAGCCGCCTTTCGGCTGCTGCAAATCAATCCCCGCATTGACGGCATATTCTGCGCTAATGATTATATTGCCGCCGGCGCCATAAACCGTTTAACGGAGATGGGGTATAAAATACCCGGTGATATTAGAATTATCGGATTCGATGACCGCGATTTTTCAAGTTTCTGGCATATTCCAATTTCAACTTTTGAACAGCCCCTGGAGGAAATGGGCTTTCTGGGTATAAGCGCTTTGCGCTGCGCTATTTCTTCCCCCCCGGCTCCCCCGGAATCGCAAATTCTGCAATCAAAACTTATCGCAAGAACGAGTACCATTGGCCGGGAGGCTTATAAAAGACTGACGGAAAAATCAGGCGCGGCCCAAGCCTCACAGGCCGCGGGGTAAATACTTTTACCCCTGCTGCCGATAAGTGAAGAGACAGATAAGTGAAGAGACAACGATGCATAAACGAGTCAACTTTGAAGACAATATATTTATCATTGCCGCGAGAATACGGGGAATTCTGGATCTCCTTATTCTTGATACGGATCCCGAGTTATTCCTGGAAAAGACCATGGACGATATCGCTTTCGTGGATCATACCCTGGATATGCTTTTGGGAAACCTTATGGCAAACGATCGCCTGCTGGATCGAAACGAGACATTCGAAAACCTTTCCGATCTGGAATCTCAGTTTGCCCAGGTTCTCTCTGCCCTCAAGAACGGTTCCGGGAATATATCCGCCCTCAACTTCCCCCTGATCCGGGAAAAAATCCGTATCCTGGAGAACCGCGGCCAGGAAAGGCAAAAAACCATCGGGGAAAACATAAAGCATGAGGAAGCAACCATCCTGGAAGGGGCGGTAAGCTCCGCCGAGCTTAACGAACTTCTCAGGGATTTCTAGGCCGGTTCCCGGACTCTTGGAGAAGCAGATGAGGATTACCGGGGGCAGTCTGAAAGGCAGGCGGGTCGAAGTGCCCGGGGGGACTATCCGGCCCAGCATGGATCGTATGCGGGAGTCGGTGTTTGCCGTGCTGGGGGATCTTTCGGGCTCGTCATTTCTGGATCTTTTCAGCGGAACCGGCGTCATTGCCCTGGAAGCGGCCTCCCGTGGGGCCTCTTATGTCGAGGCGGTGGAAATGGATCGGCCTAAACGGGAGGCCCTGCTGAAAAACGTATCCATTTCCCCGGTCAGGGTCAATTGCCGTTTTATGGCCGTAGAGCTTTACGTGAGACGGGCCAGGCGGAGCTTCGATTGTGTCTTTTGCGATCCCCCCTTTCCCTACCGGTATAAATGGAACCTGGTACGGGATATTGCCGCGTCCCCCCTGGTCAAAAACGGCTCCCTTATATTGCTTCACCGCCCCAGGGAAGATTTTTTTGAAACCGGTATTCCTTTCATACAAAAGGAACAGGTTAAGGAGTACGGCAGATCCGTGGTCGAGTTCCTCCGGGTGTGCAAGATTTTTGCATGAATTTACTGTATTTGGGATATTTTTTTTGACAAACTCCATGGAACATGATATAGTTAAAACTATAACCGGATTTGAAATGGATTATAAAAAGGCGTTTGAACGGTTTAAAGAACAAAATGTGTTCGTAAAGACCACTATCTCCCCGCTGGATGGCGCGCAGAAAGTTGCGTTGAACCGAAAAGGTAATATTCTTTACAATCAGGGTGATATTGAGGGCGCGAAAAGGCTTTTTTTGACCACGGGGTATTCCGACGGCCTTTCCAGAATAGGGGATTACTACAAATCCAAAGGCCGGGTTCTGGACGCTTTGCGTATGTACTGGATTGCGCCGGATCGTACCAAGGCGGGGCTTATCATTGAACAGCTTTCTGTTCTCATAAAAAATATCTTGCAAGAAGAAAAAAAGGATCATCCCAATGAGTGAAACAAACGAGAATGGGCACGTAAAAGGAGAACGGGATATCACCGAGATTTCCGAATTATCAAAAAAAGGTTACCAACTGCTCAAAGAAAACAAGATTGCCGAGGCGATGGACTGCTTTAACCACATTCTCGCCGTTGACGATACCAACAATTATGCTCTGGTTGGCATGGGAGACGCGACCCGCAAGAGGGGAGCTTTTCGGGAGGCGGCGGCCTATTACCAGCGCTGCCTGGCCCATCACCCGGGAAATAACTATGCCCTTTTCGGCCTGGCGGACTGTTACAAAGCCCTTAACCAGTTTCACAAGGCTATTGAGATTTGGGAGCAATACCTTCTCCACGATGATAAAAATATTACCGTTCTTACCCGTGTTGCCGACGCTTACCGGAAGGTTCGGGATTTTAAACATTCCAAGGCGGTGTACCTTAAGGTGCTGGAAATGGAAGAGTGGAATCCCTACGCCATCATCGGCCTTGGGCATCTGCATTACGATTTCAAGGAGTACCGGGACGCCCTTTTTTACTGGGAGAAGATGTTTCAGGTAAACCGGGAGAATGTGGATATCCGGGTGCTCACCTCTATCGGGAACTGCCACCGGAAACTGAAAACCTTTAAGGATGGGGTCGTTTATTTTCAAATGGCCCTCCAGAGGGAACCTTCCAATTTTTACGCCCTTTTCGGCCTGGCGGACTGTTTCCGGGGCATGAACCAGCAGGATCGTTCCCTTGAGTATTGGAACCGTATCCTGGAGCAGGATCCCCGGAACAAGGTAATCCTTACCAGAGTCGGCGACGCCTGCCGTCATATAGGGGAACTGGATAAAGCGGTAAAATATTACGAACAGGCCCTGAACATAGAATTCGACACCTATGCGGTATTGGGCCTTGCAATGGTGGCCAAGGCCGAGGGCCGCTACGGCGAGGCGGACGCGTCTCTCCGCCGGCTTATCCAGCAGGATACTAAAAATTACCGGTTCTATCTGGAACTGGCGGATTGCTGCCTGAAGAGAGGCGAAAAACATCGGGCGGTGGAAGTTCTGGAGGAATTCCTGAAAACAGGCATCCGCAATATCAGCGTCATAGAAGCGCTTGAAAAAATCAAACCCTGATACACCGTCGCGCAGGGTTGTTTCCGGCCTGTCCCTGGAAGAACTTTCCTCTCTGCTTCAGCCGCTCCCCCCCTTCCGGGCGAGACAGATATTCAGGTGGATCTCCAGGGGCGTTTCTTCTTTTACCCTCATGTCCGATCTGGGCAAAGACCTGCGGGAAGAATTGGAATCCCGCTTTACCCTCCGGAGTAGCGGGCTTAGCGCCGAGCTTACCGATCCTGACGGAACAGTAAAGCTGCTGATTGAACTGCGCGACGGGCAGCGGATAGAGGCGGTGCTTCTTTCCGACGGGGAGGGCCGCGGAACCGCCTGCCTTTCAAGCCAGGCGGGCTGTCCGGCAGGCTGCGTGTTCTGCAAGACCGGTTCCCTGGGTTTTTCCCGCAACCTTTCTTCCGGGGAAATAATCGAACAGTTTTTCTACCTGAACTCCCGTTCTGCCGTCTCAAACATCGTGATCATGGGCATGGGGGAACCTTTGCTCAACCTGGAGGAACTCCGCCGGGCGCTGGGGATCTTGTTTGATCCCCGGGGGCTGGGAATTTCCCCCCGGCGGGTTACCGTCTCTACCAGCGGGATTGTTGAGGGTATACGGGATCTGGCGGACAAGGGGCCTCCGGTACGGCTTGCCCTTTCCCTTACCAGCGCCAGGGAAGAACTGCGGAACCGCCTGATGCCCATAGGGAGGGAGAATCCCCTCCCCCTCCTAAAAGAGGCGCTGCTCTACTACCAGAAAAAAACGGGCCGCAGGGTAACTCTGGAAGCCGTCCTTCTGGGAGGGCTTAACACCGGCAAAGAGGAGGCCGCCGCCATGGCGGCTTTTGCCTCGGGGCTCGGGCTTATCGTCAACCTGATACCCTGGAACCCGGTAGAGGGCCTTGTCTTTGAAGGCCGTCCCTTAAGGGAACCTTCCCCCGCCGAACTGCGGAATTTTACCGCGGAACTCGAAGGCAGGGGGCTCAAGTTAAGCCTCCGTTACCGCAAAGGCCGGGCCATAGCCGGGGCCTGCGGTCAGTTAGGGCAGATCCGCCGGCAGCCCGCCCCCAGGACAGGCTGCCAGGGGCTTTAAGGGGCTCCCCCCAGGACCCGGGAAAACAGAACCTGGAAGAGGCCGATACAGAAACCCAGGATGCCGCCGAAAATATCTATCCACTTGAACTGATCCGCCATCACGTCGAGGATTATCCCCTCCACCCGGAGCATGTCCAGGGAATCAATGCGCCGGGAGACCAGGGCCCGCACGTCAACGGCCTTAAGGATGTTTCCGGCCTGGGATTCCAGGGCCTTAAACAGTTCCTCTGTTATCCTGTTTTCAAGGCTCTTTTCTTCCCCCGCGGGGGAATCGGATGCCCCACCGGCAAACAATTTGTCCGCGGCGCGGGAGAGAAGCTGTTCCCTTAGCCCGCCGTCGCTTCCCAGGTTCTCCAGCCTTTGGATAAACTCGTCAATGATCTCCGGCATTTTATCGTGAAGGCTCCGGTCAAACTGTCCGGAAGTGACCAGGAACCTCTGCAGCGGGGGAAGCATAAATACGGTGTTGTCAACAAAAGCGTGCCCCTGGGCTTCCAGTTTGGCGTGGATCCCCGGTTCGTATAAAAAATCCACAAGACTCTGCCAGGCCAGGGGATACATTTCCCCCGCCAATTGATTGAAAAGAGCCGGAAGGCTCCCGGCGTAAGCGGCGAAGCCCCGGCGGAATTCTTCCCTGAATTCCCGGTCGGCAAAACGTTCCCTTAGGATCTCCGGGGTAAGGAGTTCCCGCTCCACCATCCGCCCGATGCTGTCCGCAAGCCGGCGGCGTTCCCTGGGAAGGATGCCCGGCGTAAAGGGGAGCCGTA